>JAUMTV010000049.1 GCA_030531025.1 Turicibacter sp. | reverse complement strand
GCTACTAGGGCTTAAAAATTTTCTATGAAGAAAATTTATCTGGACTTATATAATAATACCAATCAGCTTAATGAAACGATTCAACCATGGAATTTAGTTTTAGTCAATCAAGCCCATGAATTACCAAGTTCTCATGAGATTTCACTTATCGAGTTAAAAGGTGGTTTCTTAGTGGATCGTAGAATTTATCCAGATCTGCAAGAGATGTTTAATGAGGCAAGGCGTAGTGGATTATCACCAATCATTGTTTCAGCCTATCGAACATCAGAAGAACAAGAAGAGTTATTTGATCAAAAAGTAAATCAATTTTTAGATCAAGAAAAGACGTTGAAACAAGCTAGAACACTCGCTGAAAAGTGGGTTGCATTACCTGGCTTTAGTGAGCATCAAACAGGATTAGCTCTTGATATTAATGGTGAAAATGGAACAAGCCAAGAAGTCTATGAGTGGTTAGAGGAAAATAGCTATAAACATGGTTTTATTCTTCGTTATCCAAACGGAAAAGAGGACATAACAGGCATTAATTTTGAACCTTGGCACTTTTGATACGTAGGGAAAGAAGTAGCAAAGACAATGTATCAAAATCATCTTTGCTTAGAAGAGTATTTAAAACAACAAAAGCAATAAAAAAGCTGAGAGAACTCAGCTTTTTTTATTTTACTTTCGTTAAATTCATAATGAATGACTCATCAGGATCGATATAAATCGTTTTTTGATTATCATATGTTACAAATCCAAGATGCGCTGCCGGTACCTTTTTTACATGACGAACGCGTGTATAGTCAATAGGAACACTTGACGATAAGCGCCCTTTTGAAAAGTAAGAAGCCAATTGTGCTGCTGAACGAATCGTCGCTTCACTTAGTTCATCTGCATCACATCGAACTAAAACATGAGAACCTGGCATATCTTTAGCATGGAACCACCATTCGTGACGGCGGGCGAATTTATGCGTTAAGTAGTCATTTTGCAAATTATTTTTCCCAACAAAAATTTCAATTCCATCGGTTGAGAGATATTTTTCAATGTTTGGTTTTCCATTTGTTTTACGTTTTTTTACTTGGCGTTTACGTAAATATCCTGCTAATTCAAGCTCCTCTTTAATCTCATAGGCATCTTTTAGTGTCGCTGTTTCAATTTGAATCATGAGTGTTTCAAAGTAAGCAATCTCTTTTTCTGTTAACTCAAGCTGCTCTAAAATATAGTTGACCGCATTTTTTGCTTTACTATATTTTTGGAAGTATTTTTGAGCATTGTCTGATGCTGATAACATTGGCTCTAATTTAATATCAAGTTCTTCTAAGTTCTCCGAATAGAAGTTTTGCACACGTACAACTGAGTCTCCGCGTTTAATTTGATAGATATTCGCTAAAATTAACTCACCTAATACTTTGTATTGTTCTGCTTTTTCAGAATTTACTAACTCCTCATTTAACTTTTCAAGTTTTTTTACGTTTTTCTCGTATTCTTGGCGGATAAAACGTTCAATGTCATGAAATTGTTGTTTAATACGGTCACGTTCATCTTTTCCAAAATAAAAGCGGTCAAACATGTCCCATAACGTATCGCATTTAATTAATTCACCCTCAATATGATAAAGCGGAAGAAGATAAAAATATTCTTTTGATGCAATCATGACATGAGGAGATGGTGCTTCTTTAATCTGTGTCATGACAGCTTTAAACGAGTCATATAAGTGACGGATAGAATCAGATTCACTACGATAAATAATTTCACGTGAAATAAGTGGAGATAGCCCTTGGAATTTTGCCACAAGTTGTTTATCATAACGCTCACCTTCAACGATTAAGGTCGAAAAGGTATCGAAGTCAACGTCGTTTGGAAGTTGTTTTTCTTGAGTTGGAGGTAAAATATATGTTGCACCTGGTTGTAAAGAACGATAACGATTAATAAGAGGTGAGATATGTTTAATCGTATCTAAAATACGATGATTCGCATCGGTTAAAATTAAATTACTGTGTTTTCCCATTATCTCAATATATAAGAACTTAAGCATTTGATCACCTAGTTCGTTAATGTGACGAATGGTAAACTTAATGATACGATCGTGGTTAATTTGTTCGATATTATAAATAATTCCACCTTCAAGATGTTTTCTTAAAAACATACAAAACATCGGCGGCTCATCTGGATATTGATAATCAAGCGTCGTAATTTGCACACGAGCGTATGATGAATGAGTTGAAAATAAAACTTTTTGATTTTTTCCTTGTGCACGAATTTGCATTAAAATTTCGTGGTTCGATAACTGATAAATTTTATTAATACGCCCAGCTAGTAGCGCCTCTTTTAAAGCAGCGGCCACATTCGACGTCATAAGGCCATCAAAAGCCATGAAAATCACCTCTTTAATACTAGATTTATATTCAAAAGTATATCATTTTTTAGAATTATTAGACATAAAAATAGCACAAAAAAGTCATAATAATCATACTGTTTGTATATAAAAATTTAAAAAAGCTACAATGAACTGTAAAATAATTCATGATAAAATCCGTACAGAGCTATTTAATTTTGATAAAATTCATGCTATTATAATGGAATGAAAGTTTAAGGAGAAGTGAATGCATGAGATTAGTAGAAAAAGGCGTACTAATAGTCATATCAGGTCCTAGTGGTGTAGGAAAAGGAACTGTGCGCGCATCAATATTTGAACAAAAAGACCATAATTTAGAGTATTCAATTTCAATGACAACAAGAAAGCCACGCGTTGGAGAAGTAAATGGTGTGGATTATTTCTTTGTTGAAAAAGAAGAATTTTTAGATAGAATTGATCAAGGTCAATTATTAGAGTGGGCTGAATTCGTTGGAAACTACTACGGAACACCACTTGATTATGTCAATCAAAAATTAAATGAAGGTAAAGATGTGGTTCTTGAAATTGAAGTTCAAGGTGCACTACAAGTTAAAAATGTAATGCCAGATGCATGTTTCATCTTTATCGCTCCTCCAAGCATGGAAGAGCTTCGTAATCGCATTATGAATCGTGGAACAGAAGCGATGGAAGTGATTAACAAACGTATGCAAAAAGCTGAGTCTGAAATTGGACTTGCTCATGAGTACGATTATATTGTTATTAACGATACGGTAGAAAATGCTCGTGATCGCATTATGGCTATCATTGAAGCAGAGCATTCACGCTCAAACCGTGTCTTAGAATATTATAATAAAAACATTGTGGAGGTTGAATAATAATGACAGGAATGCGCTATCCATCAATCGATAAATTATTAGATAAAGTAGACTCTAAATATAAAATTGCTTATATTGCTGCTAAACGTGCACGTCAAATTGTTGATGCTGGTCAATCACAATTAGATTACGTAGACGGACTACCAACAGCAAAATGTGCAAAACCAGTTGGAGTTGCTTTAGAAGAAATCCTTAATGATGTTGTAGACTTTGAATTAAAAGAACAATAATAATTAAACCTTAGCACATGCTAAGGTTTTTTATTGTGGTTATGTTTATCAAAATATGTCGTGTGCTATAATAAAAGTAATAGATTGGGGAGGTGTTTGCATGATTGCTGAAGTTGTTGTCGATATCAAAAATAAAGCAGTCAATAAAGTTTTTGACTACATAGTCCCTGAAGAGTTAAGCCATTTAATACAACCAGGTGTACGTGTTTTAGTTCCATTTGGCCCTCGGACGATCATGGGGTTTGTCATTTCATTAAAAGAGAGTACAAACCTTCAAAAGTTACGCCCGATTAAAGAACTGATCGATGTAGTACCTGTTTTAAATAATGAATTACGTGAGTTAGGAATCAGTTTAAGTGAAGAGACAGGAAGCACGATGATTCAATGTTTTGAAGCGATGATTCCTAATGCGATGCGAGCAAAGTATAAGAAAAAGTTAGTTTGCTTAAATGAAAGCCTACCTTCATCACTAGCTTCATTATTTCAACATTCGTCTATGATTGATTATGAGCAAATCCCCACTAACCTTTTAAAAGAAGTAAAACAGGCCATTGAACGTAAGGAAGTTGAGCTTGTTTATGAAGTAAAAGATAAATTAGGGAAAAAAATGATCAAATATGTAGCATTAGTGAATTCTAATGTCGATTTAACCCCATTTAAACGCGCCACTAAACAAAAGCAAGTCATCGAGTATTTAATGAAGCAGTCAAAGCCTATTTTAAAATCAACCTTAATGGAGGAATTACAATTAACTCATTCTATCGTAAAAACGCTCGTGGATAAAAAGGTGATAGAAGAAATTGAGGTTGAGGCTTATCGTGATCCATATGCAGATGTCGTTCATTCACAATCAAAGGCACTCCAGTTAAATGAGGAACAACAAGTTGCAGTGACAACTGTTGCTCATGCTTGCCAAGAGAACGCGCATGATATTTTCTTATTACATGGGATTACAGGTAGCGGGAAAACAGAAGTCTATTTACAGATGATTGAAAATGTATTAGCAGAAGGTAAGCAAGCGATTATGTTAGTGCCTGAAATTGCATTAACGCCACAAATTGCGGGACGTTTTAAAAGTCGTTTTCAAAATAAAGTTGCCGTATTGCATAGTGCTCTATCGATGGGCGAGAAATATGATGAGTGGCGTAAAATTTTAAAACAAGAAGTTCAAATTGTTGTTGGTGCTCGCTCAGCTATATTTGCGCCATTTAAAGAGGTAGGCATTATTATTATAGATGAAGAACATGAGGCGACGTATAAGCAAGAAGAAGCGCCACGTTATCATGCCATTGAGGTGGCCAAGCAACGTGCAATTACGCATCGTTGTCCAGTTGTGCTTGGAAGTGCAACGCCTTCATTAGAATCATTTGCTCGTGCTCAAAAAGGAGTTTATCGTTTATTAACTCTTTCTAAGCGTGCAGTTTCAACAGCAACATTACCAACTGTTAAACTCATTGATATGAGAGAACAAACGGCTGTGAGCGATCAAATGATTTTAAGTGATGAACTGCAAGAATCGATTGCGAATCGTTTAGAGCGTCAGGAGCAAGTCGTATTATTATTAAATCGTCGTGGTTACTCAAACTTTATGCAATGTCGTGAATGTGGAGAAGTAGTTAACTGTCCAAATTGTGATGTTTCACTAACTTATCATAAACCAAATCAAAAGTTGAAGTGTCACTATTGTGGCTTTGAAAGTTTTATTTTAAAACGATGTCCATCCTGTCAAAGTGAAGAATTGCGTTTCTTTGGACTCGGGACTCAAAAGGTAGAAGAATATTTACAAAGTCAGTTTCCGAGCGCACGAATTATGCGAATGGATGTTGATACAACATCGAGAAAAGGATCGCATCAAGAACTAATTGCTGCGTTTGAACGAAAAGAAGCTGATATTTTAATTGGAACACAAATGGTTGGAAAAGGGCTTGATTTTCCTGATGTAACACTGGTTGGTGTATTAGCAGCTGATTTAATGCTTCACTTATCTGACTTTAAAGCGGCTGAGCGAACATTTCAGTTATTAACCCAAGTGGCTGGTCGTGCAGGACGACATGAATTAGAAGGAGAAGTGTTAATTCAAACATACAGTCCTGAACATTATGTGATGAAATGTGTGGTTGAACAAAATTATTATAAATTTTATGCTGAAGAAATGAAAATGCGACGTCGATTTGGCTATCCACCGTATTATTATTTAGCAAGTGTGATGATGAGTAGTGAAGACTATAATGATTTAATCAGGGCTTGTGATAAGGTCAATCAATATTTACGAAATCAATTAGGGCATAGTTGTCTCATTATTGGCCCAACGATGCCGTATGTTGGTCGAATTAATCAACGTTTTAGAATGTATTTTATGATCAAGTACAAGCAAGAACCGCGACTTCGAGCCATTTTAGCTCAACTTTTAAGCTATTTTCAAGAAGGTACAGTTAGTTTGTCGTTAGATTATTATCCAAATCAATTCAATTAATTTAAAAAACTTAGTAAAGATAGTAGTAAAATGTCGATAGATGTGGTAATAATAATTAGAGTCTAGATTTATCGTTTAAGCTCCTATATTATTTTGCATATAATTTGAGCTACCAAAGAGGAGGGACAACATGACACGTGTTGTATTTATGGGAACTCCTGACTTTTCAGTTCCTGTTTTAGAAACAATTATTAAAGAAGGTTACGAAGTCGTAGGTGTCGTAACACAACCTGATCGTCCAGTCGGACGTAAACGAATTTTAACGCCTACACCAGTTAAACAAAAGGCATTAGAATATAACATTCCAGTTTTTCAACCAGAGAAAATCAAAGATGATTATCAAACTGTTTTAGATTGGAATCCAGATTTAATTATTACGGCTGCTTTTGGTCAAATTATCCCAAAAGTTTTATTAGATGCGCCAAAGTTTGGATGTATTAATGTTCATGCTTCATTATTACCAAAATATCGTGGTGGAGCACCGATTCATAAAGCAATTATCGATGGTGAAAAAGAAACTGGTGTGACGATTATGTACATGGATGTTAAAATGGACACTGGAGATATGATCAGCAAAGTTGTGGTACCAATTGGAGAAAAAGATCATACAGGAAGTATGTTTGAAAAATTAAGCTTAGCAGGAGCAGAGCTTTTAGCTCAAACGTTACCTAAGTTATTAGCAGGTGAACTTGAAGCTACTCCACAAAATCATGAAGAAGCGACGTTTGCTTGGAATATTAAGCGTGAAGATGAGCGTATTGATTGGTATAAACCAGCTAATGTTTTATATAACCAAGTTCGTGGTCTTCATCCTTGGCCCGTTGCCTTTACGCAACTAGATGATTTATCAGTGAAAATTTGGTGGGCTGAGCCAAATAATCATCTATATGATGCTGAGCCAGGAACAATTGTAAAAGTTGAGAAAGATGGAATCGTTGTCGCGTGTGGGGACCATGCAGGCCTTAAGATTACGGATATCCAAATTTCAGGTAAAAAGCGTATGGATGTTGCAAGCCTTTTAAACGGTTCACATCCAATTGAAGTTGGAAAGAAATTCAACTAACATGAAGTTATAGGAGGCATGAAAACATGGCAAAACAATATGTTGGACAAACAGAATATTCAAAAGACACAAATCCAATTGTAACAATTGAAATGGAAAACGGCGGAGTAATGAAAATTGAGTTATATCCAGAAGTAGCTCCACAATCAGTGCGTAACTTTATTTCATTAGCGAATAAAGGATTTTATAATGGGGTTATTTTCCACCGTGTAATCCGTAGTTTTATGATTCAAGGTGGAGATCCACAAGGGTTAGGAATTGGTGGACCAGGATATAGCATCTATGGAGAATTCAAATCAAATGGATTTGATAATCTAGTGAAACATGAGCGCGGAGTTATTTCAATGGCTCGTACAAATGTTCCTAACTCAGCAGGATCACAATTCTTCATCATGCATAAAGATTCTCCACATTTAGATGGAAGCTATGCTGCTTTTGGAAAAGTAATTGAAGGTATTGATGTGGTAGATCAAATCGCAAGTGTTGAATGTAATCATTTAGATCAGCCAGTAATTGGACAAGTGATGAAATCAGTGACTGTTGATACAAAAGGAATCGATTACGAAGAACCAAATAAATTATAAGAAATTTTTTGAAAAGCTAGGTCGTTGGACCTAGTTTTTTATATTTGCATTTAAATGTAGCTAATAGTAAAATATTGGATGAAAGAGGGGGATGATAGATGTTTAAAATGATTCATCATGTAGCAATTATTGCTTCAAACTATGAGCAGTCGAAACACTTCTATGTCGATTTATTAGGATTTGAGGTGATTAGAGAAAGTTATCGAAAAGAACGCGATTCTTATAAACTAGATTTAAAAATTGGTGAGAGTGAAATCGAGCTGTTTTCCTTTCCAAACAGTCCGAAGCGACCATCATACCCAGAAGCTTGTGGTTTAAGACATTTATGTTTTAAAGTGGAGGATATAGAACTAGCAGTAAAAGAGTTAAATGAGAAGGGGATTCAAACAGAACCGATTCGAATTGATGAGTATACAAATAAAAAGTATGTTTTTTTCAGTGATCCAGATGGGCTACCTTTGGAGCTTTATGAAGGTTAAGTTTTGAAAACATAATAACGTTTAAAAATAAAATGCATATTAGTGGGCAATAAAAGGATAGTATGTTAAAATTTAATCGTAAAAAGTCTATATAAAATACTTCACGTTTTATAAAGGAGAGGTCAGTTAATGGAGAGTTTAAAGCTAGCTGAAAATGTTTACTGGTTAGGTGTTCAAGATCATGATCTTGAAGTATTTGACGTAGTGATGGAAACAAAATATGGAACATCATATAATTCATATTTTGTAAAAGGTGAAAATAAAGTTGCCTTATTTGATACTGTAAAAGCGCCTTATTTTGAGGATTATTTAAACAAAATTGAAAAACATGTATCAGTAGATGAAATTGATTACATCATTGTTCATCACACAGAACCGGATCATGCTGGATCAATTGAAAAATTAATTAAGTTAAACCCAAATATTACAGTTATCGCATCTGCTGTAGCTATTCGCTACTTACGTAATATTGTTAATATTGACTTTAAATCACAGGCTGTAAAAATGAATGATGAGTTAGATTTAGGTGGACGTACACTAAGATTTATTTCAGCACCAAACTTACATTGGCCAGATACAATCTATAGTTATTTAGTAGAAGATGAAATTCTATTTACTTGCGATTCATTCGGTAGCCATTATGCATTTGATGATGTGTTAATGTCAAAATTACCGCAAGAGAAAAATGAAGATTATATGGATGCTTTATTAAACTACTATAATCCAATTTTTGCACCATTTAAAACATATGTTTTAAAGGCAATTACAAGTCTTTCAGGATTAAACATTAAAATGATTTGTCCAGGACATGGACCGGTTCTTGATGCACGTATTGAAGAAATTATGAATATTTATAAAGAGTGGTCAACAGAGGAATTTTCAACTGAAAAATTAGTGGTGATTCCATTCACTTCAGCTTATGGATATACAAAAATGATGGCTGAAACCGTTAAAGAAGGAATCTTAATGGTAAATCCTGATGTAACAGTTCGCTTATATGACCTTGACATTAAGAGCTTCCCAGAAGTTAAAGATCAATTGTTTGCAGATTTATATGCAGCTGATGCAATTGCAATTGGGGCGACAACTGTCAATAAAGATGCTGTTCCAATCGTATGGGATGTATTAACTGGATTGAATCCAGTCACTCACGGTGGAAAATTTGGTGCAGCCTTTGGATCATACGGGTGGAGTGGAGAAGCAGTAGATAACGTACATGCGCGTTTAACTCAATTAAAATTAAAAATGTTTGAACCAGTTAAGTTATGCTTTAAACCTGATGAAGAAAAGTTAGCTGATGTTTTAAAACTTGGAAAAACAATTGGTCGTAGTCTATTAGAAGGACGTTTAGTTTGCGACTTAGATTAATTATGAAAAGACAGTCAAATTTTGACTGTCTTTTTTAAAAGAGTAGTTATTTAATTTTGTTCATGTTATAATTTAAGAAAAATTTGGAATAGGAGTGCTTAAATGGAAGCTTTGAATCAGCTTAAAGTGAGTCAAGACTCAATAGTGGAAGAAAAGAGCGGGATAAATGCAACACAATTAAAAATGATTGCACTGATCACCATGTTAATTGATCATATAGGGGCTGTCATTTTGCCCTATTTAATTAATTATGCTCAATATAAGCAAAATTTATCTTTATTTATTTCTCTTGAAGGAATAAGGGTCTTGATGCGTTTAGTTGGGAGGGTATCATTTCCTATTTTTGCTTTTTTAATTGTAAACGGGTATTTTCATACTTCTAATAAAGCGAAATATTTATTAAGGTTAAGTTTATTTGCTTTAATTTCAGAACCGTTTTTTGACTTTGCAAATACGGGAATGTGGTTAGAATTTACGCATCAAAATGTCTTCTTTACATTAGCTTTAGGATTATTAACTATTTGGGGATATGATAATATTGCAAAAGCTAATAGTTTTAATTTTATTGCGGGACTATATGTGATTGCCGTCGGTTTAATTGCGGTAAATTTAAGAACAGACTATGATTTTTATGGTATTCTAACGATTTTTATTTTTTATCTTTTCTATCACAATAAAACGCGTTTATGTGTGATGATTGTTTTGCTTAACGTGTTACTATATGGACAATCGATTGGGATGTGGCCATATGTTTCGTCGTTAATTCATGATTCATACGGTTTTCAACTAACAGGTACTAGAAACTTTATTTTGCAGATTTTCGTTTATTTAAAATGTATTTCTCAATTATTTTCTTTAATTGCACTTTGGCCATTATCGAAATATAATGGAGAAAAAGGATCAGTGAAGCTAAATAAATATATCTTTTATCTGTTTTATCCGGTTCATTTATGCCTTTTAGGATTAATCCTTGTTGTTTTTAAGTATATCTTATAGCTCATTAACAGTTGCTAATGAGCTTTTTTTATGGTGATGTAAACCACTTCATTTTTCACTAAAAATTAATTACAATATAAATATATTTTAGTAAAAAAAGGTGGCGTTTAAAATGTCTAATGTAAATGTGAAAAAATCGTATAAGAAACAATTGGTTTTGGCAAAGTGTTTATATGAGGAAGGTTTTTTTGCTAGCTATCATGTCTCAAGACATTTAAGAAATTTATTACGTATCCGTTCAATTTTATTATCTTTAGGTTCAGAGTGGGAACAAACGAATTATTTAGAGGCATCTTTAAATGAAAAATTACAAACCTTACATGAGAATACGCAAAAAAGTTTAAAACAATCGACAATCTCGATTAAAGAGTGGGAAGCAAAAGTTTATGAACTAGAGGCGCAAGTTGAAGAACTTCCGCTTCGAAGAGGAAATGAGCAACTATTTCTATTAATTCAGCAGCTAAAAAGTTTAATGGTTGATTTAAATGATAAATTATTAAGTTATCATCGACGTTTTGAACGTATGGAAGCTGATTTACTGTTTATTATGGAACAAGTTGAACAAGAGGAAAGAGTAGCGTAATATTTATTTATAGTCATAAAAAGCCTTAGAAATTTTTAGATGTTAAAAGTAACCTAAGGCTTTTTTATGATCAGATGAAGAAAATAGAACTTAGACTTGGATGTAAAAGTAAATTAGTCTTTAAACGAGAGGAGACATTTTAAATGATAGCCTATTAGTCTTAAAGATTATCACAGAAATATAAAGATGAATTCATTCTTTTCATTAATAATGGAAAATCTACTTTATGAGTCATTTATTTGATTCATGAAAAAGTGAGACAATTAAAAGTTTTGATTCATAGGAATTGATTTAATTGACGTCGGCGATAATAAAATATAGGTTAGTTTCTATATATAGCGCTTAAATGTAGTGAAAAGATAATTTCCACTTTTCACGAATTTTGGTGCATGTTATAATATATTGACTTTAAAAGGAAAGTAAGTGATGAAATGTTAGCAGGAAAATTTCATGAAATGAAAGTGGAACGTCAAACACCACTTGGCTATACATTAACGCTAGATGGTGAAGAGTTCTTTTTACATCAAGCAGAAATAACAAGACCGATTGAGGTTGGAGAAACAGTTGAAGTATTCGTTTATTACGATGCTAAAAAACGTTTAACAGCAACAATGCAAGAGCCAGTGGTCACAACAGAAGAATTTGGATGGACAGAAGTTGTCGATGTTCGTGAAGATTTAGGTGTGTTTGTTGATATCGGAATTAATAAAAATATTTTAATTGCGCCATCTGATTTACCAATTTTTAAATCGTTATGGCCACAAGTAGGAGATTATGTTTATTGTTATTTAAAAGAATCTCAATCAAACTACTTATTTGCGATTTTAGCTCGCCCACAAGACTTTGGTGGAGTAAAAGAAGAAGCACCGCAGTCATTACATGGGAAAACCGTTAAAGCACGTGTCATTCGTACAGGTAAAATCGGAACGAATATCATCACAGAAGAAGGCTATTTAGGATTTATTCATGAAAGTGAACGTCGTGAAGAACCTCGCTTAGGGGAAGTCGTTGAAGGTCGTGTCGTACGTGTTAAAGAAAATGGAGAGTTCAATATGTCATTAATTCCACAAAAAGAATTCGCCATTGTAGAAGATTCAGATATTATCTTAGAATACTTAATGGGACGTCGCGGAGCAATGCCGTTTTATGATAAATCAGAACCAGATGATATTCGTCGTGTCTTTAAAATGAGTAAAGCATCATTTAAACGTGCACTAGGTCGCTTAATGAAAGAAGGAAAAGTTTATCAAGAAGATGGTTGGACTTATTTGAAGGAAGAGTCAGAATCACAAGATAACTAAGATTTGTTATTATGACATCAGAGATGGAGTGTGCAATAGATGGATATTTTGAAAAATGAGCAATTTTCAGTTAAGCTGAAAAACTTAGGGGTCATGATTATTGGATCATTTTTATATGTTTTAGCGATGAATATGTTTATTTCACCCGCTAACTTATATACAGGTGGTGTCACAGGGATTTCACAGTTAATTATCGTCTTTGTGTCTTCAACGACAGGCATTCAGTTAAGTTTAGGTTCATTAATCTTCATACTAAATGTTCCATTACTTTATCTAGCTTGGCGCTCAATTGGTAAACGATTTGCTTTATTAAGTATTTTAGCGGTTGTACTACAATCAGTGATCTTAGAATTAGTGCCTATAGGAAAGTTTTCAGATGATATTTTATTAAATGCTGTATTTGGTGGGGTGTTAATTGGTGTCGGACTTGGAATGATTTTAAAAATCGGGGCTTCGACGGGAGGAACGGATATTATTTCACAATATCTCTCGATGAAGGTTAATGGCTCATTTGGAAAATATTCATTTAGTATTAATGCAGTTATCATTTTTCTTGCTGGAATTACGCAAGGATGGGAGACTGCCCTATATACAATTATTTCGATTTATATTACTTCTGTTGTTGTTGATAAAATTCATACCGTTCATCAAAATTTAACGTTGTATATCGTTACAAACAAAGAAGATGAAATGATTGAAGCAATTCAAAAACAACTTTATCGAGGAATCACTGTTTTAGAAGGTCGAGGGGCTTATACTAAGAATAATAAAAGTGTCTTAATGATTGTTTTATCTAGCTATGAATTGTATGAAGCATTAGCTGTGATTAAAATGGTCGATGAACACTCATTTACGAATGTTGTTCGAAGTGAAATGATTCAAGGATATTTTATTAGAAAAGAAATTAAATAAGTGGGTAGTTTTGACAAAAATTCATAATCTAACATGATATCCTATCTCTACTTGTGATAGGAGGGGAAGTAGATGGCAATTCAAGTAAAATGTTTTGATGAAGAACATGAGCTCGACTTAGAAGCTGTCGTCAATGAATTTTTAAAAACATTACCTTATCAATCGATCGTTGATATTAAGTATTCAATCTCACATTTTAGCGATACAGAAGGGCAAGTTTACAGCTATTCTGCTATGGTTATTTATGAAACATAAAAAGCGTCTCAAAGACGCTTTTTTTATTTGTTTGTATGATTTAAAAAGGTGAAAAAAATGATTAAGAAAAGTTCACAAAATAGTAACAATTTTTTCGTTTCATATCTTAAGAAATCATGTTATAATTTCTCAAGAATTAATACAAAGATTCCGTTTCAAAGAAGAGAAAACTGCATGATGAACGGAAGTGGAGGAATTTAGGAATGGGTATAATAAAGACAGAACGCTTTAGAAAAGAATTTAAAAGTCTAGCGATGATTTCGGTCGGAACCATACTGTTTGCAATCGGTATGAACTGGTTTATTAATCCATCAGGATTATATGTAGGTGGCGTAACGGGGATATCACAGTTAATTAGTCGCGTATTGTATACTTCTTTTGGGATTAAAGTGAATCTAGGTTTATTGATTTGGTCAATTAATATTCCATTATTGTTAGTTTCATATAAATATATAGGTAAGAGGTTTACGTACCATACGTTATATACGGTTACGTTTATGACACTTAGTTTAAATATTATTCCTGAGATTACATTATCAGAAGATATTTTATTAAATATTGTCGTGGGTGGAATGATTTATGCTCTAGGTGGAGGAACCATTTTAAAATATGGAGGATCAACTGGAGGACTTGATATCTTATCGCAAATTTTATCGATGAGAACACAAGGGTCGTTTGGACAATATTCTTTTGCTGTTAACTGTGTTATTATTGCGATTGCTGGATGTTTTGATGGGTGGGAAGTTGCACTGTATACTATTTTATTAATCTTTGTTCAGATGCAAATTATTGACCGTATTCATACTCCACATCAAAGTTATACTGTCTTTATTGTAACGAATAAGCAAGAAGAAGTTATTTCAACATTGCAGAGCCGATTAGGGCGTGGGATTACGATTATTAATGCTGAAGGTGCCTATACGCATCAGAATCGTAGTTTATTAATGATGGTTGTTTCGAGTTATGAATTATATATTGCTTTACAACTGTTAAATGAAGTGGATCCAAACTCATTTACAAATGTTTTACAAAGCTCACAAATTCAAGGGAATTTTGGTCGCAAAATCGTTGATAAAGCTCAATAAATAAAAAGCTGCTTCTTATTAAGAAGCAGCTTTTTATCATTTTTATAAGATTCAAGAAAGAGTGATGAATTTAGGGGAGAATTGTGTGAAATGGCAGATGAAAGTAGGTAGATTATGTTATAATATAAAATGACATCACTATACATACATCAGGCAAGCAGGAGAACGGAGTGATATTATGGCAAATGCCCGAGAATTGGCATTGCAGACGTTAACCGATATTTTAATAGAAGGTGCTTATAGCAATCATGCTTTAAGTGAACAAATTGAAAAAAATGAGTTAACAGTTCAAGATAAAAACTTTATGACTGAATTAGTTTATGGAACATTACAACACGAACAACTATTGAATTTTTATGTAACTCCATTCTTTAAAGGAAAAGTTAAAGCGTGGATTCGAATTTTAATTCAAATGACGTTATATCAAATTTTATTTTTAGATAGTGTTCCAGAACATGCAGCGATTTCTGAAGCTGTGAAAATCGCTAAAAAACGTGGTGGACAATTTAATGGGAAGTTAGTTAATGCGATTTTACGTGAAATGATGCGCACCCCATTGCCGAGTCTTGAAACCATTAAAGATAAAGAGGAACGTTTAGCAATTGAAACATCACATCCTCTTTGGCTCATTAAATTATGGAGCAAGCAATATGGTTATGAAAAAGCAGTTCAAATGGCACACGCTAATAATGAGCGTGTCAATGTCACGATTCGTGTCAATGGTGTTAAAGGAACACGTGAAGAGTTAAAGCAAAAACTTGAAGCCGAAGGCATTACGTGTACTTACGGAACACTAAGTGAGGATGCATTAGTTGTTTTAAAAGGAAATGTAATTAAGACAAAGGCATTTGAACAAGGTTGGTTTTATGTACAAGATGAGTCATCGATGTTAGTAGCTCGTGCATTAAAGCCAAAACATCATTCAAAAGTATTAGATACATGCTCAGCACCAGGTGGAAAGACGACTCATTTGGCTGAAATGATGCGCCAAACAGGAACGGTGTATGCCCATGATGTGTATGAGCATAAAATCAAACTAATTGAAGATAATGTTAAACGATTAGGTTTAACGAATGTAGTGGCAACCTTACAAGACGCTATGACCTTAAATGAGCGCTATGAGCCTCAAAGTTTTGATGCAGTTTTAGTAGATGCTCCTTGTTCAGGTCTAGGAATTTTAAGACGTCATCCTGAAGTGAAAATTACAAAAAAACCATCAGATCTTGATGAAATTATGAGTATTCAAAAACAAATTTTAAATACCGTCGCTTCACTTGTAAAACCTGGTGGAACACTTGTATATAGTACTTGTACAGTCAATCGTAAAGAAAATGATAAAATGATTGAACAATTCTTAGCTCAACATCAAAACTATGAATTAGATTCAACCTTAGTTAAAAGACTTCCAGATGTTTTGAGTGAACAAACGAAACATGGAATGGTACAATTATTTCCAGGTGATTATCAAACAGATGGATTTTTTATCGCTTGTTTAAAACGTCAAGCTTAATAACTAGAAAAAATTGCATGAGAATGAGTGGTTTCGTCTGATAATAAAGAGAAGTCTTACTAATGTAGACTAGTTATTATCGTTTAAGGATACACTAGTAAACTAGAAAACAGTTTTGTGGTTATGACTGCTTCTTGGCATAGATCATTCATTTTTGTGTATAGAGATTAGTAATTAGATAGTTATAATTTAGATGAATTTAGTAGAAATGGTGGTGCTAATATGGAGTTCAAATCCATTTTTAGTTTAAATATTGCAGATTGGCAAGAATGGTTAGTGGCCAATAAACAACCAAAATTTAGAGCGGCACAAATTTTTGATTGGCTATATAAAAAACGTGTTCAAACGATTGATGACATGAGTAACTTACCAAAAGATTTAAAAGCTTTAGTAGGTCAATCATTCGACTTTACAACGTTAACAGAACGCAAAAAGCAAGTTGCAAGTGATGGAACAACGAAGTTTTTATTTGAATTAGCAGATGGAAATTTAATTGAAACAGTATTAATGCGTCATAAATATGGATGTTCGGTTTGTGTGACAACACAAGTTGGATGCCGTATTGGATGTAAATTTTGTGCTTCAACATTAAGCGGATTAAAACGTAATTTAGAAGCAGGAGAAATTGTTGCTCAAGTGTTACGTGTACAACAATATTTAGATGAGACAGATGAACGTGTTAGTCATATCGTTGTTATGGGGATTGGAGAACCATTTGAAAACTATGATAATCTATCTCAATTTATTAATATTATTAATAATGATAAAGGTTTAAATATTGGAGCTCGACATATTACAGTTTCAACAAGTGGGATTGTACCTAAAATTTATAATTTTGCAACAGACCATCCGCAAGTTTCATTTGCGATTTCACTTCATGCACCAACAGATGAATTACGTACACAGTTAATGCCAATTAACCGTGCCTATCCATTAGAGAAATTAATGCAAGCAGCACAATTTTATGTGAATGAGACCAATCGCCGAATTACTTTTGAATATGGGTTAATTAAAAATGTTAATGATACCGTGGAGTGTGCGAATAAATTAGCTGATTTAGTTAAGGGACTAAATTGTCATATTAACTTAATTCCAGTGAACTATGTTCCAGAGCGTGGTTTTGATCGTACACCTCTTGAACATATTGAACAATTTGAGAAGACATTAAAAAAACGTGGGGTAAATGCAACTGTCCGACGCGAGTTAGGAAGTGACATTGACGCGGCTTGTGGGCAGTTAAGAGCTAAAGAGGGGGCTTTATAGAATGTTTGACCAGATGTGTTATAAGACTGATGTTGGAAAAATCCGACCACACAATGAAGATGCTGTTAAAATTTACAAAAATCCTAATTGCTCAATCATTGTAATTGCTGACGGTATGGGAGGGCATGAAGCTGGAGAAGTAGCCAGTGCTATGGTACTAAAAACAATTGAGCAGCATTTTAATGAGGACTTAATTTTTGATGATTCTGAAGTACTAAGGAAATGGTTAAAACAAATACTACATCAAGTAAATGAAAATATTTTAACGTATATTGAAGATCATCATATCTCACATGGAATGGGAACAACAGCAATTGTAGCCGTGATGACTAAGTCTTTTATCGCATTTGCGCATATCGGGGATAGTCGCGCATATCTTTTATCCCATCGCCAATTAAGACAAATTACGAAAGATCATACCTTTGTTCGTAAGCTTGTCGAAGAAGGAAAATTATCAGAGCAAGAAGCTAAAAATCATCCGCATCGTAACATTATTATGAATGCTCTAGGGGTGAACAAATCATTAAAATTTGATTATTTAGTGCTAGAACATTATCAGTTAGATGCGATTTTACTTTGTACGGATGGACTAACATCGATGGTCGATGATCAAGAGATTCTTGCCATCTTAAGCGAAAAAATCTCAACAGAAGAAAAAGTGAATTTACTGATTGAAGTGGCGAACCGTAATGGAGGAAATGATAACATATCTGTTGCCTTATGTGAAAGCCTCGAAGGGAGTGACTTTTTATGATTATCGGAACAACGATTAATTCGCGATATGATATTAAGATGTTGATTGGTGATGGTGGAATGGCTAATGTTTATTTAGCGTATGATCGTACACTAAAAAGACATGTAGCTATCAAAATGTTACGATACGAACTGTCAAAAGATGAGCGCTTTATTAAGCGATTTAAACGTGAGTCAGCACAAGTGATTAATTTAGATCATCCCAATATTGTTCATGTCTATACGGTAGGAGATTATAAGCAACAACCTTTTATTGTAATGGAATATGTAAAGGGAAAAACACTGAAAGATTATTTGCGTGAGCATGGGGCATTAGAACCTCAAACAGCGATGCATGTGATGACACAGTTAGCTGAAGGTGTCTTGTATGCGCATCAAAATAATATTATTCATCGGGATCTTAAAACGCAAAATATTATGATTACAGATGAGCAAGTCGTTAAAATCACAGACTTTGGAATTGCTCTTTCAAGTAATGAAGCAGATGTGACACAAACAAATACTATTATGGGCTCTGTTCATTATTTAGCACCAGAGCTTGCGCGTGGGAATTTAGCGACAGAGCGTTCAGACATTTATGCATTAGGAATTATCTTATATGAATTATTAACGGGAGATGTTCCATTTAAAGGTGAGGGTGCTGTAAATATTGCGCTTCAACATTTAGAGGCAGAAATGCCTTCAATTAAGCTTGTAAAAGAAGAATTACCGAATAGTTTAGATAACATTATTAGTCGATGTACATGTAAAGTTCCAAGTGATCGTTACCATAGTGTTGATGAGTTGTTAGTTGATTTAAAATCAGCATTAGCAACTGAGCGTGTAGATGAGCCGCTTTTAAGTGAAAATACAAAAGAAGAAGATCTTGAAAAGACAATGGTGATGACTGACTTGAAAAAGGAGGTATCCGAGGAAATGGCAAAGAAAACGATAAAAGATCGTAAATCTAAGAAGCAAAAAGGTGAAAAACAAAAGAAATTTGGCTTCTTAAATTCAGCCATCTTAGTCTCTTTTACTGTATTCATTATTTTAGCTATGACCTTATATTATGTGATTATTTATCAACCTGCTAATCATAAAGTAGCTGAGGTTCATGTTCCTGATGTTTCAACGATGACAGTAGCAGAGGCGGAAAAAGAACTAAGCGAAATCGGGCTTAAGTATGGAAAAGTTATTTATATTGAAGATGAAAATTATGAAGATGGAGATGTATTTAAAACATCACCATCCATTGGAACACGTGTAAAAGTGAATTCAAGTGTGACTTTATATGTGGCCAAAACACCAGAAAAAACATCTTCAACCAACCAAGAATAATAGAGAATAGATCAAATGATGAGGAAACTTGTCATTTAGTAGGTGATAATTTGAAAAAAGGAATTATTTTAAAAGCCTTAAGTGGATTTTATTATGTTGAAGATCAAGAAAGTAAAGAAATGATTCAATGTCGTAGTCGAGGGTTATTTCGTAAACAAAAAATTACGCCGCTTGTTGGCGATCAAGTTGAATTTTTAGTTGAAGCGGATGGAAATGGTTATGTGATGGACATAGATCCTCGTAAAAATGAACTAGTGCGTCCACCTATTGCGAATGTTGATTTAGCGCTTGTTGTTTTTTCTGTGAAAGAACCTGACTTTAGTCCGAAATTATTAGATCGATTTTTAGCAGTTATTGAAATGAATCAAATTGAACCAATTATTGTTTTAACAAAAATGGATTTATTAAATGACGATGAAAGACAAGCGATCGAACCAAGTATTAATTACTATCGTGAAATTGGTTATGAAGTCATTGAAACATCATCAAAACAACATGTTGGAATTAATGTCGTTAATGACTTAATTAAAGATCGTATTGTTGTTATTTGTGGGCAGTCAGGTGTCGGAAAGTCTTCATTGTTAAATTCAATTGATCAAACATTAAAAATTCAAGTTAATGAGATTTCAAAAGCACTTGGACGTGGTAAACATACGACTCGACATGTTGAATTACATAAATTAAGCGATGGATTAATCGCAGATACACCAGGATTTAGCTCTTTAGATTTAGATCAGTTAGAACCTATTGATTTATCACAGTGTTTTATTGAGTTTTATGAACGTTCAGAGCAGTGTAAGTTTAGAGGTTGCTTGCATGAAAATGAACCGCGCTGTGCTGTCAAATCAGCTGTTGAAGCGGGAGAAATTATACCAACGAGATATGAAAACTATTTACAGTTTTTAAGTGAGATTAAGTCTCGAAAACCAAAGTATTAATTCATGAAGGAGTAGGAAAGATGTTAAAAATTGCGCCATCAATTTTAGCTGCTGATTTCTCAAAGTTAGCAGAAGAAGTAAAATGTGTTGATTCATTAGGAGCAGATTATATTCATATCGATGTGATGGATGGTCACTTTGTTCCAAATATTACGTTAGGGCCAGGTATTGTTAGATGTTTACGTCCTCATACGAATCTTCCATTTGATGTTCATTTAATGATTGAAAATCCAGATCAGTATATTAAAGATTTCAAAGATGCTGGAGCGGATATTATTACAGTTCATGTAGAAGCGTGTCGTCATTTACACCGTACATTACAATTAATTAAACAATATGATATGCAGTGTGGAGTTGTTTTAAATCCACATACACCACTTGAAATGATTAAGCATGTGTTACATGAGGTTGATTGGATTTTAATTATGTCAGTTAATCCAGGGTTTGGTGGACAGGCGTTTATTCCGGATTCATTATCTAAAATTTCAACATTAAATCAATGGCGCAAAGAGCAAAATCTATCTTATATCATTGAAGTAGATGGTGGGGTTAATGAAGAAACGGCTCGTTTATGCGAAGCAGCAGGAGCAGATGTCGTTGTAGCGGGTTCAGCTGTTTTCAATGCTGCTGATCGCGGTTTAGCCATTCAAAAAATTAAGGGGTAATAATCATGAAAGTTGCGATTATTAGTGGAGCACCTCATGCATGGTTAGATTTAGAAGAGATTAAATCAAGTTTCATTATTGGTGTGGATCGTGGAGCTCTAACATTAGTGAAGCAAGGAGTACGCCCTGATATGGCCATTGGTGATTTTGATTCAGTCACAGATTCAGAATTTGAACTCATAAAAGACGCTTCGTTAGAGATGATTCACTTACCTGCTGAAAAAAATGAAACAGATACAGAAGTTGCTTTAAATGTAGCCATCACTAAACAAGCTACTGAGGTTTTCATTTATGGAGCCTTAGGTGGGCGAATGGATCATAGTTTAGCTAATATTCGTTTATTATTGCAGTTTGCTAAAAAGGGGATATCTATTACGTTGGTGGATCAAAAAAATGCACTAACGGTGTTATCCCCGGGACAGCATGAAATTAAGCATCCAGGATTACCTTATATTTCATTTTTTGCTTTAGAATCAACAGTTGAGAATTTGACTTTAGATCATTTGAAATATCCATTAAATAATTATACGTTAACACAGGATGATATTCGTTGTATTAGTAATGAAACAACGGAATCGTCATTTAATGTGTCGTTTAGCAGTGGGTATTTATTAATGATCTATAGCTGTGATTAAGTTGTAGTCATATCCCATCTCCTCAGGTCATATAGTGTACAGTAATTAATATCCTTGAACAGGGGAGCGGATAATATGAGATTTTATACAATTAAATTACCAAAGTGGATCAGTGCGATCGTTGTAGGTATTATGAACATCTTTAAAAAACGTTAAAAATAGTTGTCGATTAATTCGGCAACTATTTTTTTATGATTAAAGAAGTAGCGAAGCTGAATATGATTTTTTCATTGAGGTAGATAAGAACTCATAAACTTAAGATAGAAGATTTAAAACTTTCTGAAAGATAAATTCAACAATTTTAATCAAAGAAGACAACGGAAGTCCTAGATGTCCTTAAAGACGGTGAAAATAGCCATTCATAAGATTTAAGTATGAATTTAGTTAGGGTATTCCAAATAGCTCATGATTTACAGTGAAGTGATTTATTTTAATCAGTTCATTATGATTTTTAATGAATTAAGATGACTGAGTTAATATTTTTAATTTTATTATTGATATTTTTAAAAAACAGATTGATTTTCCATCTCTTTGGTATATAATGGAAATATAAGGGGTGGAAGCTGAAAGGAGGGAATCTTAATGTCATATCTATTTATCTTAGAGAAGGTTGAAGAAGGACGCCTGACAGTAAAGCAAGCGATTAAAGAGATTGAAAAAGAATCCAAACGTCAACAAAAACATCACGCAAAGAAAATTAAATTATGTATTGTTGATGATGAAAGAACTATTTCGTTACCTGGCGTTTCATTTGGGTTCGTTAAAGTTTTTTTAAAATTATGTGCACCTTTTATTCAATTGGATCAGGACCAAATTCAAGATAAGTTTAATAAAGAAGAACTAGACACGATGTTAATCAATTTAGAAGAAGTATTGAAGGTAATGAAAGAGTATCCACCACTTGAACTCATTCATATAAAGTCAAAAGATAAGGTGGTTAAAATTGTAACGAAGTAAGGAGAGGCTAGATGAAAAGCTATGAAGTATTAGGGCATTGTCCGATTTGTGAGCAACGACTTTTAGTAACACAGCTTACGTGTCAAGAGTGTGAAACGCAAATAAATGGAAAATATATATTGAATGAATTTTGTTATTTAGATAAAGACCTATTAAACTTTGCGATTGTTTTTATTAAAAATCGTGGAAATATAAAAGAAGTTGAGCGCGAACTTGGAATCTCTTATCCAACTGTTAGACGAATGCTTGATCAAACTATTCAAGGTTTAGGTTTCATGACTGCGCAAGAAACAATTGATAAACAAGAGATTTTATCTCAACTTGAACGAGGGGAAATCACAGCTGAAGAAGCAACTCAGTACTTCAAACGATAAAAATGAGGGGTTAGATGGAAAAAGTGCTAGAAAAAGTTATGAAGATGATTGAAAGCGGGGTCATTACTTCGATAGAAGGTCAACAATTAATTCAGGCGATTGATAAAGCACATAACAAAGTGAGTGAGGTAAAAAAGAAGATGACAGGACGCTTTTTACATATTGACATAGATAGCTATGAAAATGAACAAGTGATAGCAATCAATATTCCTGTTAAATTTACTAAGTCACTTTTAGGAATGGCATTTATTCAAAAGCAACTGAAGTCACAAGCGGAAATTGATGTAGAATTTGATTTACATGAGCTAATAGATTTAATCAATCACAATTATAAGGGAGACTTGATGATGATGGAATGCAATTCAGCTAATATTCGAGTGTGGGTAGATTGAATTGACTATGAATGAAAAAAATGAGATGAAGCGATGTAGTCTTTTATCAATGAAGGTTAACATATTTATGAAGTTACTAATGACTAGTGGTCATGATTTATGAGTTTGAATCAAAAAAGAGATTATTTAGCTTTAAAGAGCAACAAATAGTTTATGATAAGTATGATTGAGAGTGAAAGGATGATTGAAATGAGTCAAGAATTAAGTCGGGTCTTAAAAATGATTGAAACAGGTGTTATCACTGCAGAGGAAGGACAAAAATTGATTCAAGCCATGGAAACAACTGATTCAAAAGAGAAAAATGTTAATTCAACTTCAACTGGTCGTTTTTTAAAATTAGAAATTTTAGTGACGTCAGAGGGAGAAAAAGAGAACGTTCAAATTAAGTTTCCATTAGATTTAGCCAAAGTATTTTTAAAAATGGGAATTGTACAAAAGCAATTAAAAGCTAAAGTTGGTGAAGAGGTTAACCTTAATGTTGAAGAAATACTATCATTGATTGATTCAGAGGTAAAAGGTGAATTAATGGTGATTGATACTAACGATGCTAAAATTCATATCTGTATTGATTAAAGTGATAGTTGTAAAAAATATTATATTATATTTGACTATATATAAACAGATAAGTATTCTACATCTAAGGTAGCAAACAAAAAATACTG
>JAUMTV010000323.1 GCA_030531025.1 Turicibacter sp. | reverse complement strand
TCTTTAAAGGGGAAAACCTATCTAGGCGATTTCGAGTTGGGTAATAACCTAAGCACATTTTTAAAAGCGACCTTTGTCATGATAGAGATTGCTATCAAAGCCGTGGTGGATAAGAGCAACCACGATTAGTTTGTATGTCCCCAGTGGGTATTTTTTTTTATACTGATACAGACAGTTAAAGGCCCACCTGAGCGTAATTTTTTTTCCCGAAAATGAATTGTTTACCCTACGTTATGATTAGATGTAACCAAAGGCTACAACCGAAATTTATTTGATGAGGGTAAGGATGGAGGTGTGGTTAGTCTCTGATAATTAAACAAAATAAAAAGAATACTCTATAAATTAGAGTACCCTATGAGTAAATTGTGTTACTAACATTACTGAGCTGTTCCGTTTACAATATACTTAAAGACGTTTAACGATTCTAATGGATACCCATAGAAGTCGAATAATGCTTGGTTATCTACTGCGCTTCCTCCGTACCATATTCCCGCATCATAAGGATCATATTCCTTAACAAAGCTAGAGGCCCATCCAGAACCGTACTTTTCCCATAGTTGTTTATTAGTTTCATATTGAATTGATGGTCCAACTGGAATCCATGCTGCTTCCCAATAAAATACTCCTAATCCCGCTTCTCCAACATTACTAACTGCTTGAAACACATCTCTAATATGATTAGCTTGTCCTTGAACTGATATTTCATAATTAGGTGTTAAGTCATTGTTATAGAGTGTATTTGGATGTCCGTCTCCATCTTCAGAAGTATAAGCATAAGAAGTTTCAGCAACCATAACTTTCTTTCCATATGTCTCAGCTACTTGTTTGAGTTGCCTAGTGAGGTTGGTTAATGTTCCGTGTTGTGCAGGGTAGTATGAAGAGGCAAAGACATCATAGTCGACTCCATAATCATGTAAATCTTTAGAAATCCAATAGTAACCTTTTTCAGGATTAGTCATATGAACAGCAACTAGGATATTTGGATCAATTTCTCTAACAGCTTGACTTCCTGCATTCATTAAACGTGCGATATCAGCAAAACCAACTTGCGTATATCCCTCTTTCTCCCATGTCGCACAACCTACGAAACTATATCCTGTTTCATTCCCGATTTGAACCATTCCGATATCTACACCAGCATTTCTTAGTTGTTGTAGGCTTGCTTTAGTATAGTTATAGATGGCAGACACTTTTTGATTTACTG
>JAUMTV010000322.1 GCA_030531025.1 Turicibacter sp. | reverse complement strand
ACTTTTTTAAGGGTGTTTTTGCGATAATCAACTGGAGATAAATATCCTAGCGAAGAGTGGATTCTATGATTGTTGTACCAGTTAACGTAATCGGCAAATGCATAGCCTAACTGTTCTTGTGTTTCAAATACTTGATGGTTTACAAATTCCGTTTTAATTACTTTATAAGTCGCTTCTGCCACAGCGTTATCATAGGGACATCCCTTCATACTTAAAGAGCGTTCAATTTCAAATACCTCTAAAATCTCATCAATGATTTTATTCTTAAATTCGTTACCTCGATCCGTGTGGAAAATCTTGATTTGACTTAGGTTAGTTTGGACTGTACTGAACGCCTTCTTAACTAATTCTGCATCCTTATTAGGCCCAGAGCTATAACCGATAATTTCACGATTAAACAGGTCTACAAGTACACAAAGATAGTGCCAGCGATTTTTTACACGAACGTACGTTAAATCACTTACAACAACGTTTAAATGTGGCTGTTCATCAAAGTTACGATCCACGATATTTTCAATGTTATCTTCGTTACATTTAGCTGTATGCGGCTTAAATTGAGCAACGGTATAATTCGATACAAGGCCTTCTTGTTTCATGATACGACTAATATGACGACGTGAAACTTGTTGTCCCATCTTTTTTAATTCGTGTTTAATTTTTCGAGTTCCGTAGTTATTGCGGCTTCGACGAAAAATCTCAACGATATCAGTGACTAGTTGAGTCTCATCTTTCTTCGGTTTAGATTCGTAATAATAAGTGCTACGAGACACATTAAGGACTTTGCACATCGCTGAAACTGAATATTTGTGTGTATTGTTTTTAATCACATTTATCTTCGTCCTAAGATCAGCGCGGCTTGCTTTAAAATATCATTTTCCATCTCCAATTGTTTTACTTTTTTACGCAGTTGGATTAACTCTTGTTCTTCTTCTGAACGATTATCTTTCTCTTTAAAAGAACCTGTAGAAGTCGATTGTTTAATCCATTTATCGAGTAAAGAAGATGAGATATCATATTCACGAACAATATCACATTTACGTTTACCATTTAAATAAAGCTGGACTAATTGGTTTTTAAATTCATCTGTATACGTACGGCGAGGTCTACGAGTTTTAGTTTGGGTCATGTTAAAGCTCCTTTAGATTGATATTATTTATAATTCTACATGACCTTAAAAAAACTGTCTAATTAATTGTAACCTATCCA
>JAUMTV010000321.1 GCA_030531025.1 Turicibacter sp. | reverse complement strand
CCCATTCCCTAGCAGTGGAGGATTAGATTATCTTTGATAATCGCCAGGTGACCCCTGGACTATAGTCTGTCTTAGTATTAAAAAGAATTCCCAACTAATCGTGCTATAAAATGATGAAATACATTTCTGTTTCCGTATAGATAATCTTTTTTAATGAGGATTTGTAATTTTATCGCATGCATTTGCACATGATTCACAGGCTTGTGCACAACGTAAGCAATGCTCGTAAATATGCGCATGTCGCATACATTCCGCACTACATACACGACAGATTTCTGCACACACTTGACAAAGTTGTTGCTTAAAATTCGTTTGTGACGATAAAGCTTTCGCTACAAATACACAAATGTCTGCGCAATCTCTCGTTAAATGAATACAGTGTGCATAAGGTTCCATATGATCATCGATTAAATAAGCATTAAAACTAAAATTACAAGCTTTCATGCACTCTAAACATTCATCTATACACTCTTGATAACAAACTGACATACAGAGCCTCCCTTATAAAGAAAACCATTTTGTCTTAGTATGCCCACTAACCTCAAATACTTACATAGAAAATATTTGTTTTTATTAATCACAAGATTTCCTTTTTCTGATATTATTAATTCTTTTTAAACGAAATGATTCACCAAAAAACTCTTTAGTATCTTTCCTTTATTCTATACAGACGCATATTTAGCAATTGAGGATATTTCACCTGAATAATTGAATGAGTGACTACTTTAACATCGATGGTCGGCATCGCCCTCATCATTGCCATGTTTACTATGGAATCTGGCTTAGACTTTACGATGGTCACGATAGCTAAGAACATCGTTGTAATTTTTTCTACATCAATTTCAATTACTTCGTTATTCTTGACAACCAAATAACATATCTTCATCTTCATCCCCCTGCTCACCAGTTGAGCTTTAGAATGAATACTTTTATATTTATTCTAAAGCTCATGCTTCTCCTGTTAACTCTTTATATAAAAAGTTTATGTCCAAGTTATACAATTATACTTATAAATCTACAGTGAACTATATAAGTCCAGATAAATTTTCTTCAGAGAAAATTTTTAATTGGACTATAGTCTGTCTTGAACGGTATAATTATCGAACATTTAGTGTGCCATAGTAAATGTAGATTTTATTTCTGTTTGTATATAGTTTAAATGGGCTTTTTTATCATAAAAGATCAATATAAAAAGAGAGCTTATAG
>JAUMTV010000048.1 GCA_030531025.1 Turicibacter sp. | reverse complement strand
ATTCCTAGGTGAAAAAGCTAGGCATTCAACACGGAATTTGAGAATCAGATTCCCTAATTAGAGATGTTCGGATTTAAAGAACTAATGACTTTACGCACAATCTAGGTTATTTCAATTAAGCTACTCATTTAAATAGGGTAGCGTTAACAACTATATCTGATTAGCAACTCATAATCATTAAAATTTAGTCCCAAAATGCCGTAAGTGCTAGGATATAAACCCGCCAAATTAGCAGGTGGGTATCTTATCAAATTCTTTAGGATTCCTAGGTAAAAAAGCTAGGCATTCAACACGGAATTTGAGAATCAGATTCCCTTAATAGAAGTGTTCGGATTTTAAAGAACTAGTCACTATACGTACTATTTAGGCTGTTATAAGTGTTGGTCACTTGCATCTTTAAATACAGTGCCAATATAATCTATTAATAATATTTATTCAAGATAGTCTTCGTTAATGGGTAAGTTAATACTAGTGACCCAAAATGCCGTAAGTGCTAGGACATAAACCCGCTAAGAAGCAGGTGGGTATCTTATCAAATTCTTTAGGATTCCTAGGTGAAAAAGCTAGGCATTCAACACGGAATTTGAGAATCAGATTCCCTTAGTAGAAGTGTTCGGATTCTAAAGAACTAGTCACTATACGTACTATTTAGGAATTAATTAAACAGTGATTGGATAGTTATCTTAACATGTCATTAAATGAAAATCAACACGGGAAAGAATGGGAGTCATAAGTTTATAGTATTATCTATCTTGAAGTGGTAGTATTAAATTCATGGGTAATAAAAAAAACACGAGTATAAAACTCGTGTTTTTCTTAATTCCCCAGAGTGCCGTAGGTGTTAGGATAAAAACCCGCTTTGCAGCAGGTGGGTATCCTGTCTAATACATTAGGATTCTCAACAAGCAGTTGGGCATTCAACACAGTATTAGAACACCAGATTCCCTTATCAGAAATGTTCGGATTCAACAACTAATCACGATACGCACATTCCAGGGAGATTAAGAGGGGGAAAGTATATTCATTACAATCACGGAGTGAAATTCAGAATATACAGGTACAAGAAGAGCAATAACCATTTATTATCAGTTTATATCTTACATATAATCGTCCAAATACAGTGACTTGATGTTGCATACCAGCATCGAAATATAGGTATAATAACGGCAACAAATGCTCACTGCAAAATTACTTCTCTTCTTGACAATCATAGTATGAGCAGAATTTTTAGATTTAATCGTAATTAAATCTAAAAAATAAAAACTTATCATGAATTTTTTTGAGGGTCTTCATAGCATTTTGAACATAATAACGGTATAATCAGTTTATAACATTTGATATAGAAAAAGTAAGGAGCTTCAAGTTATGTTACATCAATTTTCTAGGAATGAATTGGTCTATGGACCAGAAGGAACAGAAATTTTGAAAAATAGTACAGTTGCTATTTTAGGGATAGGAGGTGTCGGATCATTTGCTGCTGAAGCCTTAGCTAGAACAGGTGTTGGAACATTAATTTTAATTGACAAAGATGTTGTTGATATTACAAATGTCAACCGTCAAATTCATGCGACTTTAAAAACTGTTGGACGTTCTAAAGTAGAGGTAATGGCTGAACGTATTGCAGACATCAATCCAAATTGTAATGTGATTCAAATGCATATGTTCTATAATGAAGAAACAGCACCAACATTATTTGAACATCATATTGACTTTGTGGTAGATGCATCAGATACAATTACATTTAAAATTCATTTAATTAAACAATGTTTACGTCGTAAAATTAAGTTTATTTCATCAATGGGTGCAGCTAATAAGTTAGATCCAACAAAGTTTGAAATTGCTGATATTCAAAATACGTCTTATGATCCAGTTGCAAAAGTTATTCGTACTAAGCTAAAAAAAGAAAAAGTTAGTGGTAAGGTACCGGTGATTTATTCAACGGAAAGTCCAATTATCGGTCGTGAAGATACATTAAAAGTCGTTGGTAAGGAAGATAGTGAAGTACGTAAGCAACAATTACCACCCGCTTCAAATGCTTTTGTTCCAAGTGTAGCTGGATTGATTGCGGCAAGCTATGTAGTGCGTGAGTTAACGAAAACGATTCCAATTCGTCGAAAAGGTCAATAACATTCAAAAGGGATGTGAAAACAAAATGAAACAAATCGTCTTAGCTGGAGGGTGCTTCTGGGGAGTAGAAGCATACTTTAAACGTATCAAAGGAATTGTTAAAACAAGAGTGGGTTATACTGACGGAGTGACAGTTAATCCAAGTTATAAAGAAGTGTGTACAGGAGAAACTCATCATGTTGAAGCGTGTGAACTCTTTTATGATGAAAATATCATTTCACTTAAAAAAATTTTACAACATTTATTTTGTATGATTGATCCAACTTCATTAAATAAACAAGGTGGCGATATTGGAACACAGTATCGTACAGGTGTATATTATGAAGATGAATCAGATGCACAAATCATTCATGACTTTATTGAAAAAGAACAAGCTAAATATGAAGATACGATTGTTGTTGAAGTTAAAAAACAGACAACATTTTTTGGTGCAGAGGAGTACCACCAAGATTATTTAACGAAGAATCCAACTGGTTACTGTCATGTTAATTTATATCGCATTCCAGAAGAAGATTTAAAGGATGAGTATCGTCAAAATTAAAAAGATTAGCCTATGCTAATCTTTTTAAATTCAAGTTATTTTATCAAGGTCTACTGTGAGAATTAAAGGATATTAAAAGGGAGTGGGGGCATTCAAAAATGAACCGAATTAGAGAAGTGATTAAACAAAAGTCGAAAGAGTATCATGAAAAACGTGTTTTTTGCGAACATCAAGCTAGATACTTTATAATTATGGCATTAATTTTGATTGGAATAGGATTATTTATTGAATATGGTTACTATTCAACAATCGGTCATCTCGGACAAAAAATTGCCTTTGAAATTTTGAAAATACATGCTATTAAATTATTTATGGTTTTGGGTTATGCATTTTTTATTGATTTATTACTATCATTTATAGTTGGAACTAACCCTAAAACAATGAAAGAAGCTATTTTATTTCCGTTTAAGCGACCAACTTTTTTATTTACGTTATTACTTGTTTTAATGTTATCATTAGATGCTCCTATTTCTGTTTTTTGTATTGCTATTACGGCTATGACGATTTTTTCACAAAATAGCAAAAAAGGACATACATTTTATCATCTTCATCCCGTGTTAGTTGGTTACTTTATTAGTATTTTCGGAATATTGATTACAAACTATAATTTAGGATTAATCGAACTCCCACCAATGTTGACAGCTCCTTATGTAGAAGTGACTAATCCATTAAATCCATTAACATACAATCAGTTTACGACTAGTTATTATTCATTAATGACAGTCATTTTTGGGATTTTTGAGGGGAGCTTATGTTTTACATTAATTACTCCGTTACTATTGTGTGCCTTATTTTTAAGTAAACGAAAAATCATTGATTATAAATTATCAATGATATACTTAACTGTTTATGCAGTTATAGGGACAATACTAGGGTTAGTGTTTCAGCATCCGTATTGGGTAATGATCTTATTTTTATTAAACGGATCAACCTTAGTAACAGGGATTTTTATTTTACCTGACTTAGTGATACTTGAACGCTATAAAAATCATAAATATGTTTATAGTATTGTAACAGGTATTTTATCTGCCTTACTAAGTTACTTTATTCATTTTATGGCTGCTCCTTATCTTGCTTTAGCGATTATCCAACTTTCTACATTATTATTTGATATCATCAAAAAAAATGACTCATCTAAGAGGTAAAGTAATAACATAAACTTAAAGTGCTCTAACTCATGTTGGAGCTTTTTTATTGTTAAAATAAGCATAATCACATTTTAGACACTTATAATATAAAGACAATGGTAGCAATTAGTTGAGATAATGAGGTGTTAGAGATGAATGAATTTTTTAATAAACATAGCCGTATAATTCGTTTTTTATTGTATGCAATATCATTTTTAGTCAGTTTAGTCATTTTATTTTTATGTATTCAAACATCTTCAGTATGGGGAAAAATTTGGAGTGATATTTTAGGAAGTTTATTCCCGTTTTTTGTAGCTTTTTTACTCGCCTATATTATTCATCCACTTATTTTATGGATTGATCGAATAAGATTACCACGTGTGATTTCTGTTTTTTTATTTTATGCTGTCGTTTTTGGAAGTTTATATGGGATTATCTCTTGGTTTTTACCAACCATTATCCGCGAGATACATGACTTAGTTATGAATTTACCGACTTATCTAACAGCTATTCAAAACCAACTACTCATTTTTGATGAACGATCAGGTCTACATTTGTCTGATCTGTTTTTAAGTCAATATAGCACATGGGTAAGTACGTTAACAGAGCATATTCGTGAAGTCACAGGATTTACATTTAATATCATTTTTTCAATTCTTGGATCTTTAATGTTTATTGTCATTGTTCCAATTGCATTATTTTATTTTTTAAAGGATTATGAAAAAATCTTAAATGGTCTATTGAAATTGGTACCTATTCGTTATCGGTCACATGTGGCTTCTATTTCTAGTTTGTTAGATGACTCATTAGGATCGTATATTCGAGGGCTTGTTATTATTATGATCTGTGTTTCATTAATTGCAACCATCTTATTAATGTTTGCTGGAATTGACTATGCGTTACTATTTGGATTTTTAATTGGCCTAACAGACTTTATTCCGTTTATTGGTCCATTTATAGGTGCTATTCCTGTTATTATTTTCGCTTTATCTATTTCATGGAATAAAGTAATATTAGTCATAATCATTTTAGCGATTTTACAAGCGGTAGAAGGGAATTTTCTTCAACCATTTATTATCGGGCGTAACTTAGATATTCATCCCTTATTCATTATGATATTAATGATGCTTGCGGGAACATTGTTTGGACTGAAGGGAGTCTTCTTTGCAATTCCAGTTTTTTTAGTTATTCGTACATTCGTCTGTTATATTAGAGATTTAAAGGATTAGCTTAAAGGATGTAAGCATTACCAACTATTGAGTAGTTAAAAATGAAAAATCGACAAGAAACTTTCAAAAAGTATAATTATCTTATGAAAATTGTTTTAAAACACACTTGTTTTTGGTAGAATTAATTATGATTTGTTATATAGTCCCAACAATGATGGAAGAGCTTATTAACGGTTTTTGAAAAAAATATAAGTTTTTTGCTTTTTTACAATAACCTAATAAACTTCAGATATAATAATAGGGACAGATATAGCGTCATTTTATAGTCATGAGGAGGCTTCATATGAAAGCAAGTAAATACATTGATCATACCGTTTTAAAACCTGAAACAACAAAAGCACAAATCTTAACATTATGTCAAGAGGCTAAAGAGCATGACTTTGCTTCAGTTTGTGTTAATCCAACTTGGGTTTCTTTATGTGCAGATGAGTTAAAAGGAACAGACGTTAAAGTTTGTACTGTGATTGGATTCCCTTTAGGAGCAACAATGAAAGAAGTTAAAGCATTTGAAACAAAATGTGCAATTGAAGCGGGAGCAACTGAAATTGATATGGTTATCAATGTAGGTGCTGCTAAAGATGGTAACTGGGAATTAGTATATGAAGATATTAAAGCAGTTGTTGATGCAGCTAATGGAACATTAGTTAAAGTTATCATTGAAACATGCTTATTAACAGATGAAGAAAAAGTCAAAGCTTGTGAAATGTCTGTTAAAGCTGGAGCTGACTTTGTTAAAACATCAACTGGATTCTCAACAGGTGGAGCAACGGTTGAAGATGTTCGCTTAATGCGTCAAACAGTGGGTGAAACAGTAGGGGTTAAAGCATCTGGTGGAGTTCGTACATCTGAAGATATGAAAGCGATGGTTGAAGCAGGAGCTAACCGTATCGGAACTTCAGGTGGAGTAGCCTTAGTACAAGGAAAAGAAAATACAACAGCATATTAATTATTAATAAATTTAAAGGAGTGAAAGCTATGTCAATTCCAACACCACATATTGAATGTAAAGAACAAGGTGTTATTGCCGAAACAGTATTATTACCAGGAGATCCATTACGTGCGAAATTTATCGCTGAAACATTCTTAGAAGATGTTGTTCAGTTCAATACTGTACGTAACATGTTTGGATATACTGGAACATATAAAGGTAAAAAAATCTCTGTTATGGGATCAGGAATGGGAATTCCTTCAATTGGTATTTACTCTTATGAGTTAATTCATTTTTATGGTGTAAAAAATTTAATTCGTATTGGATCTTGTGGTTCAATCCGCGAAGATGTTAAAATTCGTGATGTCATTATTGGAATGGGTGCTTGTACAAATTCTAACTATGCTGCACAATATGAATTACCAGGAACATATGCACCAATTGCTTCTTGGGAATTATTAAATAAAGCAGTGACTGTTGCAAATGAAAAAGGAATCGATGTTAAGGTTGGTAATATTTTATCATCTGATACATTCTACGATGCTCAAAAAGATTCATGGAAAAAATGGGCTTCAATGGGTGTAATGGGAATTGAGATGGAAGCTGCGGCATTGTATATGAATGCTGCTTATGCAGGTGTTAATGCATTATGTATCTTAACTGTTTCAGATTCATTAGTAACACACGAAGTAACATCAGCTGAAGAACGTCAAAATACATTTACACAAATGATGGAAATTGCTTTAGAGTTAGCTTAACAATTGCAAACAGAACAATCGTTAGAGATTGTTCTTTTTTATTGAATCAAAGCGGTGATGTGATCTAATTATTTAAAACCTCTTTGTTTTCAAATGAATCATGTTCTAAAATATGTATAAAATTATAGTTCTAACTGATATTAAATAAGGTAATGGTGGATTGATAAAGGATGTGAAAAGTTTGATTAAAAAGGTCTTAATAAGTTGTTTCATGATCAGTCTTCTTTTAATTGGAGCATGTCAATCTCATATTTCATCGATTAATTTAGTATTATTTGATGAAGTAGTTTTCACATTTGAAAAAAAAGAATCAATTGTAGCAAATGATTCAATTAATCATAACTCGCCTTTAGATCATGGTTTTTCATCACCAAATTATCCTCCAGACGAAAATTTTGTGAATCCAGAAGACTCAACTCCTCCAAATGAAGAAATTAACGATCAAACAAATAAAAATCCAATAACTCCTAGTGATCCAACTGTACCTGAAGAGGATACCCCCACAGAAGGTATTGAAGGGTTTTATGATGCCTCTATCGAACAAGAAGTCATTAATTTAGTAAATGATTTAAGAATTGAGCTAGGTCTCGAAGCGCTTGAACGAACTGAAACACTAACGATGACAGCTAGACTAAAATCAGAAGATATGGCAAAGTATAATTACTTTAGCCATGAAGGGCATCTAGTGTTTGCTAGCTTATTAGATTCTTATCAAGTTCCATTTCAAATTAGTGGTGAAAATATCTTTAAATCTCAAAGTCCAATACTGATTGCTTCAGAAATTTTTGAAGCATGGAAAGCCTCACCGACTCATTATGCTAACATGATAAATGAACAGTTTGAAAAGATTGGTGTTGGTGTTTATGGAATTGAACAAGAGGGTGTACGCACTTATTATGTCACCCAACATTTAACGGATTAAATTAAAAAAGTAATGGGATTTTTTTGATTTAATGTTTAAAATAACCTATAATGAAGGTGCAGAAAAAAAGATAGTAAATATAAATAGGTGGTGACTTTATGGAAGTTCGTCAATTTGATGATTTAGGTTACACATTAACAACAATCAAAACGGACAAATTTAAAACGAATTTAATCTCAGTTTCTTTCCAATCAGAAATTGATCGTGAAACAGTAACGAAACGCTCTTTACTTCCTTATGTTCTACGTTCAGCAACAGAGAAATACCCATCAAAAAAAGAGATTAATACGTATTTAGAGTCTCTTTATGGAGCATCTTTATCAACGACTGTTGAAAAACGAGGAAAAACACATAACATTAAATTTTATCTTTCATTAGCTAATGAAAAGTTTTTAGGTAATCGTGAACCATTATTAGAAGAAGGGGTCGAGCTTTTAAAAGAAGTTATTTTAAAACCGTTATTAATTAACGATGCGTTTAAAAAGCAAGTAATTGAGATAGAAAAACGTTTATTAAAAGAATATATTGAATCAATTTATGATGATAAAGTTTCTTATGCTTTACAAAAACTTATTGAAAATATGTGTCAAGGTGAAACATTTAGCATCAACTCGATTGGATATGTTGAAGATTTAGAGCAAATTAACGCACAATCGTTAATGGAGACTTATCAGCAGATGTTAAATGAAAATCAAGTAAATATAACAGTAGTTGGAGATATTAATCATGAGAAAGTTCATGATATCTTCAAAAAACATTTTGATTTCCAACATCGTTCAGTTAATTTACAAGTCATTGACAAAGAAGATAAAGAGATTGAAGAAGTTAAAGTCACAAAAGAAGAACAAGATATTGCTCAAGGTAAATTAAATATTGGATATCGTACGTATACTCGTATTGGAGATGAAGACTATTTACCATTATTAGTATTTAATGCGATGTTTGGAGGCTATGCACATTCTAAATTGTTCTTAAATGTTCGTGAAAAAGAGTCATTATGTTATTACTGTGCTTCTCGTTTAGATAACTATAAAGGTGTTATGTATGTTTATTCTGGAATTGAAGCACAAAATTATGAGAAAGCTTTAAAAATTATCGATGAGCAATTAAAAGATATGATGTCAGGTAACTTTACCGATAAGGAAATTAATTTAGCTAAAAAGTCATTAATTAATTCAAAATTAGAATCGATGGATCAAGCCTCAGGAATGATGGCGCATGAAGCACTAAATAGATTATTACCAACACCGTTAACGGTAGAGGAATGGGTGAATCAAGTAAATTCAGTAACAGCTGAGCAAATTGTTTCAGTGGCTAAAAAAATTAAAGAAGATGCAATCTTCTTCTTAACTGGGAAAGAGGTGACAGAGTAATGGAGTTTAAAGAATTCCCTCAATTACAAGAAAAGTTATATTATGAGCAATTAGAAAATGGCTTAGAAGTTTATATGCTACCCAAGCCAGGATTTAATAAATCATTTGCAACTTTTACAACGAAATATGGGTCAATTGATAATCAATTTGTACCAATTGGGCAAAGTGAAATGAAGCAAGTTCCGGATGGAATTGCACACTTTTTAGAGCATAAGATGTTTGAAAAAGAAGATTACGATGTGTTTGAAAAATTCTCTGCTCATAGTGCCTCTTCAAATGCTTTTACATCTTTTACAAGAACATGTTACCTTTTTTCATGTACAAGTGATTTGAAAGAAAATTTAACGACGTTAATTGACTTTGTCCAATCCCCTTATTTTACTGAACAAACAGTTGAGAAAGAAAAAGGAATTATTGCACAAGAAATTAAAATGTATGATGACAACCCAGACTTCCGTGCTTATTATGAAATCATTGGTAACTTATTTAAAGAGCATCCAGTAAAAATAGATATTGCAGGGACAGTTGAATCAATTCAAGATATTACAGCTGATTTATTGTATGAGTGTTACAATACATTCTATCATCCATCAAATATGTTATTATTTGTGATTGGTGATTTTGATGTTGAAGAAATGATGACATTAGTTCGTGAAAATCAATCGAAAAAAGATTATAAAAAAGAAGACCCAATTCCACGTGAATACCCTAAAGAAGCACCACAAGTTGTTCAACCAGAAAGTACATTAGAAATGGAAGTTGGAACAGCAAAAGTATTTGTCGGAATTAAAGATGCAACCAATGATCAAGATGGTAAAGCTCTTCTGAAAAAAGAAGTGGCTTTAGATATTATTTTTGATTTAATGTTTGGTAGCTCTTCATCATACTATGAGGAAATGTTAGATAAAGGATATATTAATGATACATTCTCATACGAGACAAATTGTGAGTTATCGTTTGGCTTCTCAATTGTCGGTGGAGATACACGTTATCCAGATGAACTAGCTAATAGTTTAAAAGAAAAAGTATTATCGATTCCAAATATGATGTTTGATGAATCAGAATTTAAACGTATTAAAAACAAAAAGGTAGGGCGTTTCCTATCAGCTTTAAACTCAGTTGAGTTTATTGCTAATCAATTTACACAGTATGCCTTTAATGGCGTTCAATTATTTTCAATCTTAGATATTTTAGATGAATTAACTATTGAAGATTTACAACAATTAGCGAAATATTATTTTGTAGAAGATCGTATGAGTGTCTTTAAATTATTACCTAAACAAGCGTAAAAAAGCTCCCAATATGGGAGCTTTTTTATCTATAACAAAAAAGGAGAACTGATGGGGGGCATCAGTTCTCCGAGAGGGGAATAGTATAAGGTTGCATTGGTACTTAGCGAAAAAAGTTTGCTAAGTTCATAACCCAATACGTTTGTTTGATGAGGGGATGTAAAAAATTAAAAATGGAATGAAAAACAATAATGAAAGGAATGTATTGCATGAACGGGGGGGGTGTTCATGAATACATTTGAAATTATATCAAAATTCGACAACCTTATGTGTCTTTTTTGTGTCTAAATATTAAAAATAACATGAACACGTTTTCTTAATAAAAAATAAAAGAATAATAAAAGGAAACAGTAAATAGAAAGCGTATATATAGGTGAGTGCGCACAAATGAAGAAACTAAAGGAGATGGTTTTAATGTTAAATAATGTTGTCCTAGTCGGTCGTGTGGTACGTCAACCAGAGCTGATACAAACACAAGATGGAAAGAGAGTGTCCACGATTACGCTTGCAGTCACACGTTCATTTAAAAATGCTGCAAGTGGTGAGTATGAAACAGACTTTATAAATATTACATTATGGGAAGGAATTGCTCGAAGTGTTGTTGAGTATTGCGGAAAAGGTGCTATTATTGGTGTCAAAGGACGTTTAGTTCATAAAACATACGAAATGCCTAATCATAAGTCAATACGTGCAGTTGAAGTTGTTGCTGAAAAAGTTTCATTCATTCAGACAAAAACGCCTGATCAAAAAATTCAGTTAGAAACTGAAGGTGAAACAGTGAAAGAACTTGCCATATAGATTAATTAAAGCCGCTAGTATGATTTTAAATAGCGGTTTTTTTATTGGAAAATAGTATCTAAAATCATGAAAAGAAGTTTTTAAAACGTCTTGAACTTCAAAGAATTATCTGTCAAAATATTAAGATAGAGATTAATGAAAAGCGGTGACATGATGATTATTACTACAGCATTTGATGAGACAGAAGAATTGATTGCAAAGGCAAAAGAGCTGTCTGAGTCGTTAAACGTTCCATACATTGCTCGAAATAAAAAAACTGTAAAGTACTTGTTAGAACATGTAGATGCTCATATTTTTGTTGTTAATAACCAACGTGGGCTTAGTTATTATGAAAAAGGACATGAGGAAATTTTCTTTCATCCAAACATGGCGATGCATCGAATTAAACAAATTAAGAATGGGCAATCGGATAGTTTAGTGACTGCTTGTAAACTAAAAGAAGGAATGACGTTTTTAGATTGTACTCTAGGATTAGCATCTGATACACTAGTGGCTAATTATGTGACGACATCAACAGGAAAGGTGATTTCGCTTGAAAAAAGTTTTCCATTATCCGTCTTAGTTACTGAAGGTTTACAATACTATGCTATTCATGAAAAGCCTGAGTGGAAGTCAATTATTGATCAGGTAACAATTATTAATACAGATAACTTAGAATATTTAAAGCAGTGTCCAGATAATTTCGTTGATGTTGTTTATTTTGATTTTATGTTTGATCAATCCATTGAAAGCTCTCATGGAATCAAAGTGATTAAGCCAGTTGTCTCTTATGATGTAATGACAAAAGAACATGTACAAGAAGCTGTAAGAGTCGCCAAGCAGCGTGTCGTTGTAAAATCAAGTTATGGAAATTATTCTGTTAGTGAGCTTGGTTTTACTATTGAACGCCAAAATCAAAAGCGACATTTCTTTTACGGAGTCATTGAAAAGAGTTCCTTATCGAGTAATTAGTTAGAAGTAATCATAGAATTCATAGGATTTAGATGATTAGAGAGGAAAGATAATATGATTTCATTAATTGTCGCATTTGATTGTCATCAGTTAATTGGTTCGAATAATCAGTTGCCTTGGTATTATCCAGAAGATTTAGCATACTTCAAAAAAAAGACATTAGGACATGATCTTTTAATGGGGCGACAGACATTTGAATCGATTTTATCATATAAAAATCAACCGTTACCTGGACGTCAACATTATGTTTTAACCAAAACGAAGCACTATGAATATGAGTCAGTCGCTATATTAGAAGATTGGCAAAATTTCATAACGAATTATCCAAAAGATAAGGAGTTATTTATCATTGGGGGACGTTCCATTTATGAACAAACATTACCCTATGTGGATCGTTTATACATCACACATATTGATCGAGTATTTAAAGGAGATACTTATTTTCCAGTCATCGATTGGAACCAATGGACTTGTATGAGAGAAGAATTAAGTGGTGAATTAAAGTTTGCTGTTTATGAAAGGATGAGTTAAAGTGTTAAATGTTTTATGGATTATATTAGGTATTTTATTAGCCGTTGTGATATTGGCTGTCGTTGTTGTTTTGTGTGTCAATGCACGTGTTCAACAACTAAAGAATGAAAAATATACAAATAAGGAACGTTTTGATTTTATTAGTTGGGTCGTTTCATGGGCGATTCCATTATTATTTAATGTAAAGGTTAATGCTAAGGGATTAGAGAAGTTAGAGGCCGTTGAACATGGAGTCATCTATGCTAATCACCAAAGTAATATAGATATTGTGACAATGTTAAAAGCAATTAAGAAACCTCACGGTTATGTTGCCAAAAAAGAGTTAGATAATATCTTTTTATTAAGTGATTCTATGCGTTTAATTCAATGTCAGTTCATGGACCGCACGGATGTAAGACAATCAGTTAAGGTCATCTCAGCGGCTGCAAAAAGTGTAAAAGAAGGACATTTAATGGTTATCTTCCCAGAAGGGACACGCATGATACAGGCTGAAATCGGAAGCTTTAAGGCAGGAAGTTTTAAGTTAGCTCAAAAAGCTAAAGCTGATATTATTCCTGTCACAATCTATAATAGTTATGAATTGGCTAAACGTTGGCCACGTCGTACGGTTATTAATATGGAAATTCATGATCCAATTCCATATGAAACATATGAAGCATTATCGACAAATGAGATTTGTGAACAAGTTGAACAAATTATTAAATCACCAATGAAGAAATAAAAAAAAGACTGTTTTGTTAATCAAAACAGTCTTTTTTGTCGTAAAAAGTCAAAGGTGTGTATAAAAAACAGTTATTTTAGAAAAATATTAATATCTTTTAAAATTGGAGGCTATAAATATCGTGGAATCTCAACAAGAGAAGACGCAACTGCAACCTGTAATTAAAATTGAAGAGTGGCTTTTCCTTATTTTAGTTGGAATGATCCCAGTCATCAATTTAATTGCCTATATCTATTTTAGCTTTAATCGAAAGATAAATGAAAATAAGCGTAATTTTGCAAGAGCAGTCCTCATTTATTTAATGATTATTATCATCTTAGCTGTTTTAACGACATTATTGCTGTAAAAGGAAGTGTATCTTGATGAAAAAGCATCGCTCTAATCAATCAACTAAAGAATTACCAAATACTTTTTCACATGCGTGGCAAAATGAATTAAATCGATGTTTATTTGGTAATTTGTTAACACCGTTTGAATATGGAAATGAGTTCGGTTCTGAATTAATGTTTGATGAGTTTAACCAGACTTCAAATGAAGTATCAGCAAAAGATAATAAAAATAAAAAACTGTAAAGTCTTTCTTTGCAGTTTTTATCCTTTAAAATAAAAAGTGATAATCAGTAGACTATCACTTGGCATATTAAATTGTAAGTTACCGATAGAGACTAACTACATTTGTTGCATATGATTTAGGTTGATGATGTTGATTAATAAAGAAGTCTTTAATAATCGTTGCATGATAAACAATTCTTACATGATTTCCTAGACATTTAATATTATGTTGATGGAAATAATTAATAATTCGTGATTCGAGCGTCTTGATAGAGATTTGTGAGAATATATTCTTCATCGTCTCTAGATCGATTTGTTGATCGTATAAAAAGAGATAGATGATTGTTTCTTTATTCTCGCATAAAATTTTATGTTGTCGAAACATATTTTCACCTCATTTTGTCCAAGGTTATATTTATATTTTTCCACGGGATAAGCTAAGTATTCAATAAATCATGTTTTTTAATAGATATTTTAGAGAACTAATTCCAAGAGGAATAAGTTTAGGGTATAATTTAAAGAGCTTTTATTATGTTAAGAAATAGGTGATAATAATGAGAATGGTAGATTTAATTTCTAAGAAAAGACAGAATATTGAATTAACAACAGCTGAAATTGAATGGATTATAAATGGGTATACAAATAAAGAAATCCCAGACTATCAAATGTCATCTTTTTTAATGGCCGTTGTGTTTAATGGTATGACTAAAGCAGAACAATTAGCTTTAACTCAAGCAATGGTTAATAGTGGAGATGTTGTTGACTTATCAGCCATTGAAGGCATTAAGGTGGATAAACATTCAACAGGTGGTGTTGGTGATAAAACTTCTTTAATCTTAGGTCCTTTAGTTGCCTCAATGGATGTGCCTGTTGCAAAGATGAGTGGACGTGGATTAGGGCATACAGGAGGAACGCTTGATAAGCTTGAATCAATCTCAGGAATGGAAATTGAAATTGATATGGAACGCTTCATTAAGCAAGTAAACGATATTAAATTATCAATTATTGGTCAAACAGGTAACTTAGCTCCGGCAGATAAGTATTTATATGCTCTTCGAGATGTAACAGGAACAGTTGAATCGATTCCGTTAATTGCTTCTTCAATTATGAGTAAGAAAATTGCTGCAGGTGCTGATGCGATTGTATTAGATGTTAAATTTGGTGCGGGAGCATTTATGAAAACTTTAGATGATGCAAAAGAGTTAGCAAAAGCTATGGTGGAAATCGGTCGTGATGCAGGCCGTGAAACAGTTGCTTTCTTAACAGATATGAACCAACCATTAGGATTTGCTATTGGAAATGCACTTGAAGTAAAAGAAGCAATTGAAACATTAAGTGGAAAAGGACCACGTGATTTAGAAGAGCTTGTTTTACAATTAGCAAGTCATATGGTTTTTTTAGCTCAAAAGGCTGCTAATACTGAGCAAGCTTATGCGCAACTAAAAGAAAAATTACATAATGGTGAAGCATTACAGAAATTTAAAGAATTTGTTGCTGCACAAGGTGGAGATGTTTCTCAAATCGAAAATCCTGACTTATTACCATCTGCTTCATCCGTTTTACCAGTAACAGCATCACAAGCAGGGTATGTTGAAAAAATTGACGCCTTATCGATTGGAATTGCTGCAATGAAGCTAGGAGCAGGACGTGCTACGAAAGAAGATATTATCGATATGGGTGTTGGTGTTGTATTGAATAAAAAGGTTGGAGAAGTTGTTAATGTTGGCGATGTATTAGCTTATATTCATACAAACCAAGCTGATTTAACAGAAGCAATAGATTATATTAATAAAGCATATGAGATTACTTCATCTCCAGTTTGCTCACCTACATTAATTTATGATATTATTGCCTAGCTTAATATAATTTTAGTTTGACAAAATAGGCGTGTTTCTTTATGTTTTTTTGTTAACTTAAAAAGGAGTTGAACGGATGTCGACTCCTTTTTTAATTTAACTCTGTTATTCAACGTGCTTAGGCAAATTGGGTGAGTGTTTGGCGTATTTCTTTTTAATCTCCTAACGATGTTACCTGTTGTCTTTAGAAAAATAAATAGAGCTGATTGGCATTTTGCATATTTCAAGTATTCTTTTCATACATGTTTAGTAACGCTGCAGGTAGAAAAAGAGGTGCAAAAATGAAAATAAGAAAAGTGTTAATCAGTCTAATTACATGCTTTATCTTTAGTTGTTTTATTCATGTGACCATCGTTCGAGCCGATGACTTAGTGACGGATGGAAAAGCAGCTATTCTAATCGAAGCAGAAACCGGAGAAGTTTTGTACGAAAAAAATTCGCATGAACAACTTGCTCCAGCTAGTATGACGAAAATGATGTCAATGTACTTAATTCTTGAAGCAATTAATAATGGGTCAATGCAATGGGATGAAGTGATTCGCGTAAGTGAACATGCAGCGAGTTTAGGTGGATCACAAATCTATTTAAAACCAGGTGAAGAAATGTCAGTACGCGATTTATTTAAAAGTATTGCTATTGCTTCAGCTAATGATGCAGTGACTGCGCTAGCCGAACGGGTAGCGGGTACGGAAGAAGCCTTCGTAGAAAAAATGAATGCAAAGGCCAAAGAGTTAGGAATGAATGATACAGTCTTCAAAAATCCAACAGGATTAACAGAAGAAGGCCATTTGACAACTCCTTATGATATGTCGATTATTGGACGTCATTTAGTACAAGATTATCCTGAAATTACAGAATTCTCAGGACTTTATGAAGATTACATTCGTCAAGATACAGAGTCACCATTTTGGCTTGTTAATACGAATAAACTTCTAAAATATGTCGATGGTGTAGATGGTCTAAAAACAGGATATACGCAAGAAGCGGGATACTGTTTGACAGCAACAGCTAATCGTAATGATATGCGTGTTATTGCAGTTGTTATGGGAGCAAGTAAGTCAGAGATTCGTAACCAAGAAGTGACTCGTTTAATTGAGTATGCCTATGAACAGTATGAACTGGTGCCAAAGCTTGAAAATGAAAAGGTCGTATCAAGTGGATATAATATGTTAGCTAAAAAGCGTAGTTTTGATATTGTAACATCAGAACCCATTACTGTTTTGAAAAAGAAAACTGATACGGAACAAGATTCAAAATATGAAGTAAGTTTAAATGAGGACATTAAATTACCAATTCAACCAGGAGATCAAGTTGGAACATTAACTTACTACTATAATGGAGAAGTGTATCAAGAAATTCCATTAACAGTTAAAGAGCCTGTAGAAAAAAATAGCTTTATTGGTCTATTAGGTTATATTGTGTCACAAATGATTTTTGGGGAAAGTGCATAACAAGTTTTATGCATTTTCCTCTTTTTTTTTGATTTTAAGACAAATAGATTAATAATTTTAATCTTGATATTTTGAGACACTAAAAAATAAAAACACTATAATTGTCGAAAGTAATATATTGTTATAAACTTTCATTTAAAATGAAGTTAATCTAACACGGGAAGGGGATTATCATGAGTATAACTGTCTCGCTTTATGTAGAAAATCAAGTGTTATATGTAAATTTAAATGGTGAACTGGATCATCATACATCTGATCAATTACGTAGTCGACTTAACACTGTGATGAGTGAGTCACAGATTAAACATATCGTTTTTAATCTTAAGCATTTAGATTTTATGGATAGTTCAGGAATTGGAATTATTTTAGGACGATATAATCAGTTAAAAGCTGTTAATGGGTCAGTAATGGTTATTGGAATGAAGCCATTAGTTTCAAAAGTCTTTGAATTATCAGGGCTTTCACAAATTATAAAAGTAATTAATGATGACTCGCAATTAGAGTCTGTAATTAGGGGGATTGCATAATATGAATAATGAAATGCATTTACAATTTCCTGCAAAAAGTATTAATGAGAGTTTTGCAAGGCTTGTGATTATTGGATTTATTACACCGCTTGATCCGAGTGCAAATGAATTAAATGAAATCAAAACAATTGTTTCAGAAGGTGTTACGAATGCAATTATTCATGGATATGAAGATAATGAAGATGGAGTAATTGATATGAAGGCAAGTATCGTCGGACGTCGTTTAAAAGTAACAATTCAAGACTTTGGAAAAGGAATTGAAAATATTGAATTAGCAAAACAGCCTCTTTATACGACTAAAAAAGAAGAAGAACGTAGTGGATTAGGCTTTATGATTATGGAGTCATTTAGTGATCAATTCGAAGTTAATTCTGTTTTAGGCGTTGGAACAACCATTTCATTTGAAAAAGAATTTTTACCTATAGATTCATCAACGAAGTAGCATGAAAACATGATACTTAAATGACAAGGCATGAGGGATGGTTAGATGAATAAAAAAGAAATTCAAGAGCTCATTAAAAGAGCTCAAAGTGGTGATGAAGAAGCGAAATTAATTTTAGTAAAGAATCATATGGATTTAGTGTGGTCAGTCGTTCATAAATTTGCTCATCTTGATGTTGAGAAAGATGATCTTTTTCAAATTGGATGTATGGGTTTATTAAAGTCAATTAACCAATTTGACTCATCGTACGATACGACCTTATCTACTTATGCAATACCACTCATTATTGGAGAAATTAAAGCGTTTATTCGAGAGCAAAGTCCAATTAAAATCAGTCGTAGTATTAAAAGTAACCTTCATAAGATTCAAGAAGCTAAAGACCAACTAAATAAAGCTCTAGAAAGAGAGCCCACAATTAAAGAGTTATCTGAAATAACAGAATTATCAGAAGAACAAATTATTTTAGCGATGAATGCTCCAATGAATGTTGCTTCTTTAGATAATTATGAAAAAGAGGATATGCCGTTAATTGAACGTATTCCAAATCATCAAGAAGGAATGCAGCTAGAACAAAAGATTGTATTAAAGCAACTTGTTTCAAGCTTAGATCCAATGGAAAGAATGTTAATTTATTTACGTTTTGATTTAGGATATACGCAATCTGAAGTAGCAAAACGACTAGAAATTAATCAAGTTGCTGTTTCGCGACTTGAAAAAAAGATATTAAAAGAGTTGAAAGAAAAAATGACGACTTAAAAAGATTGTTATCAGAGGATAACAATCTTTTTTTTGATTTTAATAACAAAATATGAATTTATTAGTGATTTTAAGTCGGAAGCTAATAATTTTTAGAAAAAAAGTCATATTAAAGTGTAGAGTTTAATTTTTGAGGAGTGGTGATTAAGCGTGAAAACGAAAAAATATGAAGAGCTTATAAAAAATCATGAAGTAAAACCGAATTACTTGAAAAATGCAGGTGTCTCATTTTTCTTTGGTGGGCTTATTTGTATTTTTGGTCAATTATTAATTGAAATGTATATTCGCTGGTTTGGGTTCGTGCGTGATACAGCAAGTACACTCGCACTCGTAACGGTTATTTTAATTACCTCAATCTTAACAGGATTAGGTGTCTATGATGAGTTTGGGCAAATTGCTAAAGCAGGGGCCTTCGTTCCAATTAGTGGATTTGCTAACTCATTAACGTCTGCTGCGTTAGAAAGTAAGAGTGAAGGGGTTGTATTAGGAATAGCGACAAATCTATTTAAGTTAGCTGGAGCTGTTATCGTGTTTGCGGTTGTTTCTGCTTATGTTTTTGGGATTATTCGTTATTTATTAGTTGAATTCAACATCCTCCCACAACTAGAGCAAATGATGAAATTAGTTTGTTTTTATATTCACTAAAATTTTGTGAATGAAAAACAACTAGGAAAGGGTGATAGCAATGAAGGTTGGAAGTCAATCTTGGAAATTCAATAATAGTGTCTTTTTGTTAGAAACAGGAACTGCCGTTGGACCGCTGGAATCACAAGGTCCTTTAAAAGATGATTTTGATGTCTTATATGATGATCCATATTGTGGACAGAAATCTTGGGAGCAAGCTGAATCTCAATTAATGAAAAGCGCAATTCATCAAGCTTTAACTAAAGCTCAGCTAAAGGAAAAGGATGTTACAGTAGCATTTGCTGGTGATTTAGTAAATCAAATTGTTCCGACTCACTATGCATTTAGAGAAATGAATATTCCGTTCTTCGGTATTTATGGTGCCTGTTCAACCTCTATGGAATCATTATTACTTAGTTCGATTTTTGTAGATAGCGATAATGCAAAAATTGCATTAGCGGCAACGAGTAGTCATAATTCATCGGCAGAGCGTCAATACCGAAATCCAACTGAATATGGTGGACCTAAGCCAGATACAGCACAGTATACCGTAACGGGTTCGGGTGTCGCATTAGTTAGCCATAAAAGAACAAAGATCCGTATTGAATCTGGAACAGTAGGTTTTATCGTCGATGCAGCACAAAAAAACGCGAATGATATGGGAGCAGCAATGGCACCAGCTGCCGCTCAAACGATTAAACAACACTTTGAAGACTTAGGAGTAGATCCTTCATATTATGACCTCATCTTAACTGGAGATTTAGCAACATGTGGTAGTCCTATTCTGATCGATATTTTAAAACATGAAGGCTACGATATTAGCCAACAACATAATGATTGTGGAAAACTAATCTTCTCCAAAGATCAACCTGTTTTTGCTGGAGGTAGTGGTTGTGGCTGTTGTGCAGTTGTGACTTATGGGCATATTAAAAAGCTACTTGAAGAAAAAAAATTAAAACGTGTATTAGTTGTTGCAACAGGAGCCTTGTTAAATCCATTGATTGTACAGCAAAAAGAAACGATTCCATGTATTGCACATGCTGTTGCTTTATGTGCTGAAGATTAATTTAGGATAAAAATAATTTAACTATAAAGGAAGCGGTTATACAGATGATATTTTTAAAAGCTTTTATTGTTGGAGGCGCTATTTGTGCTATTGGTCAATTAATATTAGATTATTTTAAACTAACACCTGCACATATTACTTGTGGATTTGTTGTAGCAGGTGCGGCACTTGATGTATTCGGATTATACGATAAGCTCATTGAATTCTCAGGAGCAGGTGCACAACTTCCCATTATGAGTTTTGGGCATTCAGTTATTCATGGTGCAATGGAAAAATCAGAGCAATTAGGTTTCATTGGTATCGGAATGGGAATGTTTGATTTAACAGCAGCTGGAATTACTGCTGCAATTTTATTTGCCTTTATCGTTGCTTTAATATTTAAACCAAAAGGATGAGAGGTTAAGAACAGATTTAATAAGGGAAAGGTGGGATACTATGGCGTATGATCCATACGTATCTGTTGAGAAGAATATAAACGAAACTCAAAAAATATTAGAAGATAATTTAGGTATTGGAAAGAGTTTTGATGTTGGTCAACGTGAAATTATTGTCATGGAACGCCGAGTTCAACTGTATTATGTCACTGGGCTTGTTGATTCAGAACTAGTGGTTGATTTAATGACTCAATTATTGTTATTAAATAGTTTGCCACATCCTGATAAAGACGTCTTTCAAACGATTCATAATCGATTAGTTCATCAACAAGTGAGTGTTACCGAGAAAATTGATGATATTTGTACTGCAGTTTTAAGTGGATTAATTGCCGTTATTGTTGATGAAGAGACACAAGGCTTTATTGTTGATGTTCGTAGTTATCCAGGTCGAGGGCCTTCAGAACCAGATACAGAAAAAACAGTTCGAGGATCTAGAGATGGATATACAGAAAATGTGATTGTCAATACGGCTCTTACACGTCGGCGTATTCGAACAGGAAAACTTCGTAATATTATTATGAAAGTCGGAGATCAATCCAAGACAGATGTCGTCTTAATGTATATTGAGGATATTGCTGATCCACGAATTGTTAATGAAGTGAAACACCGTATTGAGCAAGTTAAAGTAGATGGGTTAACGATGACGGATAAAGAGCTAGAGGAGTTTATTACAGGTCAAGTTTATAATCCGTTCCCGCTTGTTCGATATACTGAGCGTCCCGATGTTGTGGCAGCACATTTATACCAAGGTATGATTGCAATTATTGTAGATACATCACCGAGTGTCATGCTAGGGCCTATCACATTGTTTGATCATTTAACAAGTGTAGAGGAGTATCGTCAAACCCCTGCTATTGGAACATTTTTAAGATTTATCCGTTATGCGGGAATAATTGTATCGATCTTTTTAATGCCAACCTGGTTATTGTTTGTGTTACATCCAGAGTATTTACCAGATTTTATGAATTTTATTGGACCACAAGAAGAAGGAAATATTCCACTCGTTCTTCAAGTTATTTCAGGTGAGGTTGGGATTGAGTTTTTACGTATGGCTTCTATCCATACCCCTAATGCAATCTCATCAGCACTTGGGATTGTTTCCGCTATCTTAATTGGTCAAGTTGCTGTTGATGTTGGGTTATTTGGACCTGAAATTTTATTCTATGTAGCAGTAGGTGCGTTAGGATCATTTGTTACCCCAAGTTATGAATTAGGTCTTGCTAATAAGCTCTTCAAATTATTTATTATTGTTGGAACAGCTTTATTTGGAATTTGGGGATACATTGGAACCATTGTTGCCGGGGGGATCTTCTTAGCAACAATGAAAAGCTTTGGTAAACCATACTTATATCCATTAATCCCATTTAACTTTAAAGGCTTATTAAAAGTTATTATTCGTTATCCAATTCCATATCGATATAATAGTAGTAAACAACAAGAAGAAAAAAAATCACAACCTGAGTAAAAAAGAGTTCCTTATCGCTATTTCCCAATAATAGTGAGGGAACTTTTTTTAGGTTCCGCTGTTTTTTTTATAAAGGACAAGTATAGGGGAAGAATAAACGGATGTCTATAAAAGGAAAATTGATTTTTTTATTAGACTTATTGTGAAAATACTAAAAATTCGTTACAATTAAGAAATGTTATTAAGTAGGAAGTAGGTGGGTTATGAGTTATGAAGTACGAATCGATGCGTTTGAAGGGCCACTTGATCTGCTATTACACTTATTAAAAGAAGCTAAAGTCAATATTTACGATATAAAAATTGCCGAGATTACGCAGCAGTACTTAGATTATATTCATGCCATGGAGAATTTGCAGCTTGAAATTGCTTCAGAATATTTAGTGATGGCTGCAACTTTAATTGAAATCAAAAGTAAAAGCTTATTACCGAAACAGGTCGTTGAAATAGAAGATGAATATGAAGAGGATTCAAGAGAAGCATTAATTCAACGTTTAGTTGAATACCAGCAGTATAAAGAAGTGACGAAAGAATTACGAGAGTTAGAAGAGGAGCGTGGGCAGTTTTTTACTAAGCCACCTATTGATTTCTCAGATTATATCGATCAAGAGACAAAACTTCCACAAAACCTCCAAGTTGAGCAGTTAATTTCTGCTTTTGAAAAGTTGTTACGTCGTCATAAATTAGCTAAACCATTAAAAACAAGAATTGTTCCACAAAGTATTTCAGTTGAAGAACGAATGCGATCACTTAGTCAACAATTAAAGTATAAAAAGCGCGTTGCATTTGTGAGTTTATTTGATCAATTTGATAAAGAATATATTGTTGTGACCTTTTTAGCACTACTTGAACTGGTGAAAGCAAATCAAATCAGTATTTCTCAACAAAGTTATTATGAGGATATTTATATTTCTAGTTTAGAAGGTGATGAAGTTGTTTAGACAAGAACGTTTAGGTATTTTAGAAGGGTTATTGTTTGCTGTAGGTGATGAAGGAATTAGTACACAGCAATTAGAATATGTACTTGATGTAAATGAAGTTGAAATTAAATCATTATTAATCGAATTAAGAGAACGTTATGCAAATATTAGTAGTGGAATTGATATCATTGAAGTAGCTGGTGTTTATAAAATGACAACTAAAAAAGATCACGCGATTTATTTGAAACGTTTAATTCAAAACCCAAATCAGCGTGGTTTAACCAATGCTGCTCTTGAAGTATTAGCCATTATTGCTTACCGTCAACCAATTACACGGCATGAAATTGAAAATATTCGTGGAGCAAGTAGTGATAATGTATTAAGAAAGTTATTAACTTTCTCTTTAATCGAAGAAGCGGGACGTTTAGAAGGCCCAGGACGACCGATTTTATTTCGAACAACAGATGATTTTTTAGACTATTTTGGAATAAAAACATTAGAAGAATTACCAGAACTTCCATTTGTTGCACCAGATTTTAATTTAGAGGAAGAAACAGATTTATTTAGCATATCTGAAGAGTAATAAATAGAGGGATTTATTTTGGATATACTAATAGTGCAACTTAGTTTCAGTGAAGGAGGCTTTAGTATGCCAAAAGATCCAAAAAGTAAAAAAGTAAGTTATGCCAAAGCAGCTAAAAACACAGTCGATGCAGAAATTGCTGCAGAAGTTGTAGATGACTCAAAACCAAAATTAAAAAAAGGTAAAAAACCGAAAAAAACATATAATTAATTATAAGATATAAA
>JAUMTV010000320.1:921-1210 GCA_030531025.1 Turicibacter sp. | reverse complement strand
GCTGTACGCTTGCAGATCGACAAACGTTTGAAAGAAAACAATCAATACGGGAGCCGTGTACAGGCACTGGCCCTTTCTATGATGGCTACCGGAAATGTAGCAGTCAACAAAGTGCGTATGTTGATCAGCGGTATGACGGACGGGCTCATGTGCCTTAGTGAAGGATTTATCTGCAAGCTATATAAAAGGGCTTCGGAGAACCTTCAGGAATTTATGGCTGGCCTAAAAAGAAGATTGATCAAAAGGGTACTTCTTTACTGGGATGATACGGTGGTCATGATCCAGACCA
>JAUMTV010000320.1:0-911 GCA_030531025.1 Turicibacter sp. | reverse complement strand
AAAGAGCCTGCATGCGTTTTTATGGAGATGAAACAATCTCATACTATACAGCCCACGAACATAAAGATCTGGACAGCCTGCTTGATGACCAGATCCTTACCGTACTCACGCCGGAAACAACCGTCATGCATGACCATAACCGGGTCAACTACAATGAACTTTTTTGTTTTCAGAACATCGAGTGCAGCCAACATCTGGAAAGAGACCTCCAAAAAATAGCGGATGATAATCCGACCCATAAATGGCCGGTTAAAATGAAAGAGTTGATATCATCCACCATAAAGAAACGAAAGGATCTAATTGCGAAGGGGGATGGATCATTTACCAATAAGGAAATGGAAAATTTTAAAATGAAGGTGGACCGTTTGTTAAAGGAAGGCAATACAGAGAACAAAAAATCGACAAACAAGTATGCTTCATCCTTTGAAAAAGCCGTTCTGGATCGGATTAAGAAATATCAGGAGAATTATTTCAAATGGGTAGAAGATTTCCAGCTGCCGACAACCGATAATTTAAGCGAGCGTGGACTGCGCAGTATCAAATCGCATATGAAAATCTCAGGGCAATTTGACAGTGAAAAAACCGCAAAGTATTACGCAACAGTGAAGACTTATGTAGAAACATGCAGAAAGAATCACATAAACGAACTGGAGGCTCTTTCAAGATTATGTGCCGGAACCCCGTATACGGTTGAAGAAATCTTTGCATAAGCTACCCACAATAATGCCAGTAAACCAAGGGACTATTGCCAATCTCTTGGTCTACTGGCATTGATAATTTTAAATTGGCTGTGAATAGTAACGAGCCAGCTTAAAGATGTGAACAAGCTCTTAAAGCTGGACCCCGGCAATACGGACCTGATGGCGCAGAAGCAGAAGCTGCTGACACAGGCGATCAGTGAGACGAAAGAG
>JAUMTV010000001.1:7746-93174 GCA_030531025.1 Turicibacter sp. | reverse complement strand
TCACCTACCATGCGAAGCATGTTTCCTCAATTAGTAGGGAATGGGTCACCTATCGGCTATCAAAGATAATCTAATCCTCCTTTGCTAGGGCTTGAAAAATTTTTACGATATGAAAAACTTATCTGGACTTATATATAATCGTTCATAAAGCACAGGTCAACCCGTCTATGTGTCTATTGATGATACGACATGCGTCAAGACTAAGCCTTCGTCACAGGGGTAAAGTCGTTGTTTTTCAAGTAGCACCAGCTGTTCGTGCAGCACTTGGGGAAGAGTTTGGATTACCGATTGGAACACGTGTTAATGGAAAAATTGCTGCTGCTCTTCGCCGTATTGGGGGTCCGACATGTAAAGTTTTTGATACAAACTTTAGTGCAAACTTAATAATTATGGAAGAAGCTTATAAGTTAATTGATCGAATTAAAATGAGTGGAACATTACCAATGATTACATCTTGCTCACCAGGATGGATTCGTTTAGCTGAGCAATATCGTTCAGAAATTTTACCTTATTTATCAACGTGTAAATCACCACAACAAATGTTTGGTGCTATTTTGAAATCTTACTGGGCAGAACAAAATAATGTAGATCCAAATTCAATTTATTGCGTTTCAGTTATGCCGTGTATAGCTAAAAAGTCTGAATTAAAACGTGAAGAAATGAACGTCAATGGAATTCAAGATGTGGATAGTTCAATAACGACTCGAGAATTAGCAAGAATGATTCGAATGTACGGATTAGACTTTATTAACTTAACTGATGAATCTTTTGATGATCCACTTGGAACATATAGTGGAGCAGGCACAATATTTGGAGCAACAGGTTGGGTAATGGAGGCGGCTTTAAGAACAGCAGCTGATGTTTTAAGTCATCAATCATTAGATACGATTGAGGATCAATCAGTTAGGGGGAGTAAAAGATTTAAAAGAAGCAACTGTTCAAGTCGGAGATTTAAGTTTAAATGTGGCTGTTGTTCATAGAGGAAAGCATGCCTTGAAAATTATTGATCAAATTTTAAATGGGGAAAAGAAATATTACTTCGTTGAGATTATGGGGTGTAGTGGTGGATGTGTAGCAGGTGGTGGCCAACCATATATTCCAGCACAGTTTATTAATGAAGAAAGAGATATTCGTTTAGAACGTGCAAAAGCTCTTTATGAAGATGATGAACAACAAGTCATTCGTAAGTCTCACGAAAACCCTGCCATCCAAGCGGTTTATGAACAATATCTTGGAAAGCCTAATAGTCATAAAGCTCATGAGTTATTACATACTACTTATTATAAAAGGGAAGTATATGACCATGAATAATTGCCAATATTGAGATGTTAGAATCTATTTTTAAAAAAATGATTATAATGTTTAAAAATAAAAAGCATATGTCTTTGAGAGTTTAAAAAGATTAGGTATACTATTAATGTACTAATTATAAATGAAGACCTAAATAGACATAGTTTATTAAAAAATGTATAAAATAGGTCTATTCATAATAATGTTATTTGTTCTTTCAAAGGAGAGAATGATAACTCATAACTTTATGGTTATAATGTTAAAAAATACTAAAAATAGTTATAAAAGCATTTTACTATCATTGTTCCAAGGAATTAGGTATAGTATAATGAAGGTATTTCTATTGTGTAGGATCTAATCAGGGAGGTTAATGTTATGTCTAAAGTGTTCCAATCAATGGACGGATGTCAAGCAGCAGCACATGTTGCTTATGCATTTACAGAAGTAGCGGGGATTTATCCAATTACCCCTTCAACGCCAATGGCAGAATATACAGATTTATGGGCATCTCAAGGTAAGAAAAACTTATTTGGTGCACCTGTAAAATTAGTAGAGATGCAATCAGAAGCTGGAGCCGCTGGTACAGTTCACGGTTCTTTACAAGCTGGTGCATTAACTACAACTTATACAGCTTCACAAGGTTTATTATTAAAAGTTCCAAATATGTATAAAATTGCTGGAGAGTTATTACCAGGGGTTATTCATGTATCTGCACGTGCGCTTGCAGCACAATCATTATCAATCTTTGGTGATCACCAAGATATTTATGCAGCACGTCAAACAGGATTTGCAATGTTAGCAACTAGCTCAGTTCAAGAAGTTATGGACTTAGGTGGAGTTGCTCATTTAGCAGCAATCAAATCAAGTGTTCCATTCTTACACTTCTTCGATGGATTCCGTACATCACACGAAATTCAAAAAGTTGAAGTGATGGATTATGAAGATTTAGGAAAATTATTAGATTATGATAAAGTACGTGAATTCCGTGCACGTGCTATCAATCCAAATCATCCAGTAACTCGTGGATCAGCACAAAATGATGATGTTTACTTCCAAGCACGTGAAGTTTCAAATAAATATTATGATGCAGTTCCAGCAATTGTAGCTGATTACATGGAAAAAATCACTGAAATCACAGGACGTGAATATAAACCATTCATGTATTATGGTGCAGAAGATGCAACAGACATTATTATTGCCATGGGATCAATTACAGAAACAATTAAAGAAACAGTTGATTATTTAATCAAAACAGAAGGACGCAAAGTAGGGGTTATTACTGTTCATTTATATCGTCCATTTAGTTCAGAATACTTCTTCAATGTTTTACCATCAACTGTAGAACGTATTGCAGTATTAGATCGTACAAAAGAACCAGGTGCAGCAAGTGAACCATTATGTTTAGATGTACGTTCAATCTTCCATGGACGTGAAAACTCACCACGTATCGTAGGTGGACGTTTCGGATTATCTTCTAAAGATACAACACCATCACACATTGTTGCAGTATATGATAACTTAGTAGGTGAAATGAAAGATGATTTCACAGTAGGTATCGTTGATGATGTAACATTCAAATCATTACCGGTTAATAAAGAAGTAATGGTATTAAATGATGATGTAACAGAAGCGTTATTCTTCGGATTAGGATCAGATGGAACAATCGGTGCTAATAAAAATACAATCAAAATCATTGGTGAAAATACAGATTTATATGCACAAGCTTACTTTGCATACGACTCTAAAAAATCTGGTGGGTTAACACGTTCTAACTTACGTTTTGGTAAAGATGTTATCCGTGCACCATATTTAGTATCAACACCAAGCTTCGTATCATGTTCAATGGATACATACATTGGAAAATACGATATGATTAGTGGTTTACGTCAAGGTGGAACATTCTTATTAAATACTGTTCACACTGCTGAAGAGATTGTTAACCATATGTCAAATAGCTTTAAAAAGCAATTAGCAGAGAAAAATGCTAAATTCTATATTATCGATGCAGTAACATTAGCAAAAGAAATTGGATTAGGACGTCGTACTAATACAATCATGCAATCTGCATTCTTCAAATTAAATGAGCAAATTATGCCATATGAACGAGCTCAAGAATTAATGAAAAAATATGTTGAGAAATTATATTCTCGTAAAGGTGAAGCTATCATTGCTATGAACTTCGCTGCTATTGAAAAAGGTGCTGAAGGATTAGTTGAAGTACCGGTAGACCCAGCATGGGCTAATTTAACACCAGAAGAAGCACATGTAAAAGAAGGACGTCCACACTTCGTAGAAACAATCGCTGATGTAATCAACCATAGTAAAGGTGATTCATTACCAGTTTCAGCATTTGTTGAGTATGCAGATGGAACAATGCCAAATGGTACTGCTGCATATGAAAAACGTGGTATCGCAAACTTCGTTCCAAAATGGATTGAAGAAAACTGTATCCAATGTAACCAATGTGCTTATGTATGTCCTCATGCTGTTATTCGTCCATTCTTAGTAACAGAAGCGGAAAAAGAACAAGCTCCAGAAGGAACACGTACATTAAAAGCAATTGGTAAAGGATTAGATGGATTAGAGTATCGTATCCAAGTATCAACATTAGACTGTACAGGATGTGAAGTATGTGCTCATATCTGTCCAGGTAAAAAAGGAAACAAAGCGTTAGTTATGGTTCCAATTAGTGATGAAATTGAAGCAGGTGAAGTAGCACGTGCAGAATATTTCTTAAATAACGTTACTTATAAAGATAACTTATTACCAAAAACAACAGTTAAAGGAGCACAATTTGCTCAACCATTATTTGAATTCTCAGGAGCATGTGCTGGATGTGGGGAAACACCTTATATCACTTTATTAACACGTTTATTCGGAGATCGTATGACAATTGCAAATGCAACTGGATGTTCTTCAATTTACGGTGGATCATTCCCAGCCACTCCATATACTAAAAATGCAGAAGGAAATGGACCAGCATGGGCGAACTCATTATTCGAAGACAATGCTGAGTTTGGATTCGGTATGCATATTGCAGCTGAAACATTACGTAACCGTATTGGATTATTAATGGAAGAAAATATGAATAAAGTTGATGCTGAATTAGCTGAATTATTCACTAAATGGTTAGAAAACCGTCATAGTGGAGAAGTAACAAAAGCATTAGCTCCACAATTAGAAGTTGCAATTGCAAATTCAGATAATGATGCAGTTAAAGAAATCTTAGATTTAAAAGACTACATCGTTAAACAATCTAACTGGATCATCGGTGGTGACGGATGGGCTTATGACATCGGTTACGGTGGATTAGACCACGTTATTGCTAATAATGAAGATGTTAATATCTTAGTATTAGATACTGAGGTTTACTCAAATACAGGTGGACAATCATCTAAATCTTCACGTGCTGCGTCAATCGCTAAGTTTACTGCAGCAGGTAAAACTGGTAAGAAAAAAGATTTAGCAGCAATTGCTATGTCTTATGGACATGTTTATGTTGCTCAAGTATCTCATGGTGCAAACCAAGCACAAGTTATCAAAGCAATGATGGAAGCTGAAAAACACCAAGGACCATCAATCGTTATTGCTTACTCACCATGTATCGCTCACGGTATTAAAGGTGGATTAGCTAACTCAATGAGCCAAGCTAAATTAGCAACTGAGTGTGGATACTGGCCAACATATCGTTTCGATCCAAAATTATTAGAAGAAGGTAAAAACCCATTACAATTAGATTCTAAAGCACCAAACTGGGATAAATACCAAGACTTCTTAATGAGTGAAGCTCGTTATGCTCAAGTTACAAAAATTAACCCAGAACACGCTGAAGCGTTATTAGAAGCGAACCGTCGTGATGCACAACGTCGTTTCCGTCAATTACAACGCATGGCTGCATTAGACTTCTCTGATGAAGTAGAAGTTGTAGAAGAAAACGAATCAGCAGAATAATTAAAAAAGCTTATCGGTTTAATCCGATAAGCTTTTTTTGTTTTAGTCATAAGTTTATTCAGTCAAATTTAATGTTGAATCGACGCTATAAATGAATAGAAGCATTCATTAAAAATAACGACAACTATCAACAAAAAAAGTCGAATAATTTAAATATAATATATAAAATATCTATTTAGCGCTTACAAAGAGGTGAAAGTGTAACGGGTTACTAGAAACTTTAATTTTTGTAGTTTGTGTGACAAAAGATGATAAAAATACCAATTATCTCATGATAGTATTAGGATGTTAAAAAATGTGTTGGGTGAAAATAATCAATACAGAGTTAAAAAAGGAAGAAATGGGGGATTTTTGAATGAAAACTTTAGCTATGATTTTGGCTGGTGGACGCGGATCACGATTAGATATTTTATCACTTGGAAGAGCAAAACCAAGCGTTCCATTTGCAGGAAAATTTAGAATTATAGATTTCGTCTTAAGTAACTGCTCGAATTCAGAAATATATGATATTGGAATCTTAACTCAATATTTACCACTATCATTAAATGAGCACATTGGAGTAGGTCAAGCTTGGGACTTTGATCGTAAAAATACAGGGGTAACGTTATTACAACCATGTGAAGGTCATTCATCAGATCAATGGTATACAGGAACAGCTGATGCGATCTTACAAAATATTAGCTACATTAAACGTAAAAACCCTGATAATGTTTTAATTTTATCAGGAGACCATATCTATAAGATGGATTATCGTCCACTGATTCAACAACATATTGAAAAAGGTGCAGATGTAACAGTTTGTGCACAAGAAGTTGATTGGGAAGATGCATCACGTTTTGGAATTTTAACGGATGATGAAAATAGACGAATTGTAGAGTTTGCTGAAAAACCAGCAGAACCAAAAAGTAATTTAGCTTCAATGGGAATTTATGTGTTTAAGACAGATGTATTAATTAATACGCTACAACATCTGAAAAAAGTAGGTTTAGACTTTGGAAATGATGTTATTCCTCATTTAATTGAACATGGAAATGTTTATTCTTACCGCTTCCGTGATTACTGGAAAGATGTTGGAACATATGAATCATACTTAGAAGCAAATTTAGAGTTAACAACAACTGTTGATAAAATTCAATTAGATATGTATGACAAAGATTGGGTGATTCATACGAAGAGTGAAGAAAAACCAACAGCTAAATTTGGTTCAAAAGCTCAAGTATGTCAAAGTTTAATTTCGAATGGTTCAATCATTGCTGGATCAGTTACAAAATGTGTCATTAGTCCAGGCGTTCATATTCATCCAAATGCGATTGTTCGTAACAGTATTATTATGAATGATACAATTATTGAAGAAGGTTGCGTCATTGATGGGGCAATTATCGATAAAAACTGCGTCATCAAAAAAGGAAGTATTATCGGACGCGGAGCAGTGGTTTGTGCAAATCAAGAAAAACCAAAAGTATTATCAAGTGGATTAAATGTAATTGGAAAAGGAGTACAGATTCCAGAGGGAACAATTATTGAGCGTAATGTTCGTATCTTCCCACACGTTTCAGAATCAGACTTTAATGATAAAATTATTTCATGCGGTAGTACGGTTTATCCTGCAAAGGAGGCCTAAGCGTGAAAATTGCATTTGTTTCATCAGAGGTTTATCCATTTATTAAAACGGGAGGGTTAGCTGACGTAGCTTATGCTCTCCCAAAAGCATTAGTTAAGCAAGGACATGATGTTCGTGTCATTTTACCAGGATATAAACAAATCCCAGAGGGATTATTAAAAAATGCTTATTGGGTTACAAATGTTGATGTCATGGGAAAACTTTTTTGGATTAATTGTGTCGAGTTAGAAGGCGTTAAATATTACTTAATGTTTGAACCACTCTTTTCTAACCGTGATTCAATCTATGAATGTGAAGATCGTGACTATCAATTTGCGATGTTTTGTGAAATTGCGCTTCGATTATTGAAAAATATTAATTTTCAGCCAGATATTATTCACGCGAATGACTGGCAAACAGGATTAATTCCATTCTTTATGGATCAACGTTATTATGCCGATCCGTTCTACTACAATACGAGAACAGTTTATACTATTCATAACTTAAGATTCCAAGGGCAATTTACTTCTCACGCAGTTCGACATTTGGGTTATCGTTTTGATGATATAAATATCAATTATATGCAATTAGGAATTCAGTATACGAATAAAATTACAACTGTGAGTGAGACGTATGCAAAAGAAATCCTAACGGATTTCTATGGGGAAAATTTAAATCATATTTTAGGTATGCGTCAAGCTGATTTAAGTGGAATTGTTAATGGAATTGATGTAGATATTTTTGATCCAGCGGTGGACACAGCGCTTGTTTATCCATATACAGTTGAGACATTAGAACTAAAAGGTAAAAATAAAGAAGAATTACAACGTCGCTTTGGATTAGAAGTTAATTGTGATATTCCATTGATTGGAATTGTTACTCGATTAGATTCACAAAAAGGATTAGATTTAATTACTCATATTTTAGAAGAATTATTAATTTATGATAATATTCAATTCTTCTTGCTTGGATCAGGTGAAGCGAAATATGAGCAATACTTCCAGTGGATTCGAGACAAGTATCCAAAACAAGTTGGAATTTATCTTGGATACAACGGAAAACTTGCTAATCTTGTATACGGTGCAAGTGATATGTTCTTAATGCCTTCGTTATATGAACCATGTGGGTTATCACAGTTAATTTCACTTCGATATGGAACCGTTCCAATTGTACGTGAAACTGGAGGGTTAAACGATACTGTACATGCTTATAATGAGCATACAGGTGAAGGAAATGGATTTAGTTTTACAAACTATAATGCACATGATATGTTATTCACGATTCGACGTGCACTAGATTATTATCACCACCATAAAGATGTTTGGCATCAATTAATGGTAACAGGAATGATGGGAGATTATTCATGGGAACAATCGGCTCATCGTTATGTAGAGCTATATCAGTCAATGTTTAAATAAATGATAAAAGCATAGAAGCCACCATCCTGCTTCTATGCTTTTTTATTATCGATTGATAAGATTAGACATTTAGTAAAAACTAAATCGTAGAAGAATACTCTTAGTATTCTAACTATCAATTAACTACTATTTAAATCATGAAGTAAAATTAAGATGACTGAGATGCTGAAATCTAATTATGAACTGAATGAAAGTCAGTCGTTATAAAAGATAGATATAAAAGTGCTAAGTAAGCATCTATATAAGTCCAGATAAGTTTTTCATATCGGAAAACTTTTAGCTGGACTATAGTCTGTCTTAGTATTAAAGCAATCGATTAACTAAGACTGATGTAGAATGATGAAATACATTTCTGTTTCTATATAGAATATCTTGCTATTAATTGATTGTAGCCAGTAGCGTTGAATGTAAAAAGGTGAAATACATTTTTGGTTTATATATAGATTATGGTAAAATATCATATATACTAAATGTCGAATTAAAGTTTAAAAAGGTGATAATATGTCAATCGATAAAAATAAAATTGAAACAGCAGTAAGAATGATTTTAGAAGCCGTTGGAGAGAATCCTGATCGTGAAGGGTTAGCTGATACACCTGCTCGTGTGGCACGTATGTATGAAGAAGTTTTTGGAGGGTTACATGAAGATCCATCAAAACATTTACAAGTTTATTTTAGTGAAGAATATGATCAATATGTATTAGTGCAAGATATTGTTTTTCATTCGATGTGTGAGCACCATCTTCTACCATTTTTTGGAAAAGTCCATGTCGCGTATTATCCTGAGAATAATGAAGTCGTTGGATTAAGTAAAATTGCACGTGTTACAGATGTTGTGTCACGTCGACCACAACTTCAAGAGCGTATGGGTAAACAAATTGGAGATACGATTGCAAATGCAATTAACTCTAAAGGGGTTATGGTCGTTATTGAAGCTGAACATATGTGTATGGTGATGCGAGGGATTAAAAAGCCTGGAGCAGTGACAAAAACTATTTATAGTACAGGAATTTTTAAAGAAGATTTAGCAATGCGTCAAGAAGTGCTAAATTTAATTAAAGGATAGGAGTCATCAATATGCGTTATTTAAGTAGTGGAGAATCGCACGGTCCACAATTAACCGCCATCATTGAAGGAGTACCTGCTGGTCTTCCTTTAACAGCAGAGATGATTAATCAAGAATTAAAAGTTCGTCAACAAGGGTATGGTCGTGGGGGTCGAATGAAGATTGAAACCGATCAAGTTCAGATTACAAGCGGGGTACGTCATGGTGTTACGTTAGGATCTCCAATTACATTAATCATTAATAATAAAGATAATAAAAATTGGGGACATGTGATGGCAATTGAACCGATTGCTGAACATGATTATGATATTAAAAAAGTTCCAAGACCAGGACATGCTGATTTAGTTGGAGCTATGAAGTATGGTCATCGTGATTTAAGAAATGTATTAGAGCGTTCATCAGCACGTGAAACAGCTATTCGTGTCGCTGTTGGTGCAGTAGCTAAGCAAATTTTAAATGCATTAGATATAGAAGTTATTTCTCATGTTTTACAAATCGGAAAGGTGACAGTTTCGAATTATCCAAATACCATTGCCTCAATTAAAGATATGATTAGTGATTCACCGGTTCGCTGTGTAGATGAGGAGACTTCGATTCAAATGTGTAAACACATTGATGAAGCAAAGCAGCAAGGTGATTCAGTTGGTGGAATTGTACAAGTGATTGCTGAGAATGTACCGGTTGGTCTAGGAAGCTATGTTCAATTTGACCGCAAGTTAGATGCTAAAATTGCAGCAGCCTTTATGAGTGTTCAATCGGTTAAAGGTGTTTATTTTGGTGATGCGATGATGGCAAGTTCTGAGTTTGGAAGTCAGGTGCATGATCAAATTATTTATGATAATCAATTTACTCGTACGAGCAACCATTATGGTGGTTTTGAGGGTGGAATGACGAATGGGATGCCAGTTGTAGTACAAGCAATGATTAAACCTATTCCAACGTTATATCAACCATTAAATTCTGTTCATATTGATACAAAAGAAGTGCGTGAAAGTATGATTGAGCGTTCAGATAGTTGTGTTGTTCCAGCTGCTGGGGTCGTATTAGAGTCAGTATTAGCTTATGAATTAGCTAAAGAAATTTTAGAAGAATTCCAATCCAATCAAATGTCTATCTTAGTAGAAAATGTTCAAGAGTATCGTCAAGCAATGGAGAGATTTTAATGAAGTCATTACACGTGAATACGAATCAAGGTTCTTATCCGATTGAGATTGGTATGAATGGCTTAAATAAGCTCATTCCTTATGTTAATCAAGCAACACAAGTCGTTGTCATCACCGATGAAACGGTTGAAAAACTACATTATACGACATTAAAAGCTTTTCTTCCAAGTGATACTTTGTTATATGTCATTAAGCCAGGTGAAGCTTCAAAAAGCTTTGAGACTTATCATCGCATTCAGACATTTTTGATTCAAAATCAAGTCGATCGTAAAGCATTAATCTTAGCTTTTGGAGGAGGAGTAGTTGGTGATTTAGCTGGTTTTGTAGCTGCTACTTATATGCGTGGCATTGATTTCATCCAAGTACCGACGACATTATTAGCCCATGATAGCTCAATTGGCGGAAAAGTTGCGATTAATCATGAACTAGGTAAAAATTTAGTTGGTGCTTTTTATCCTCCAAAAGCGGTTATTTATGAACTGCCTTTTTTAGCAACATTATCAGATAAAGAGTGGCGAAGTGGATTAGCTGAGATGGTGAAGCATGGGTTTATTTCTGATGCATCACTTTTGCAAACCTTAATGTCTTATCAAACGATAGACGAGTTACAGTCTGAAACTTTTTCTGATTTATTAATGCAAAGCTTGCTGGTTAAGAAGAAAATTGTAGAAGCAGATGAGTTTGAGAAAGGAAACCGAGCATTTTTAAACTTTGGGCATACGTTTGGGCACGCGATTGAATTAGATGAAAAAAGTCTTTCACACGGAGAAGCAGTCGCTATAGGAATGTTATTTGCTCTTTATTTAAGTGAGCAACAGTTTAACATTGATTTAGGCTGTCAAGCTTATCTTTCTTATTTAACACGTTTAAAATTCCCGCTACTGTTAAAACAAGAGCGCGTTAATGAATATATGAATTACATGTTACATGATAAAAAAAATGAAAAGCGACAAATTCGTTTTGTGTTACTAAAAGAGATGAACCAACCGATCCTCATTACATTTACAGAAGAAAAATTAAGACCAATATTAACACAATTTTTATGTGAAATGAAAGAAGAGGTGAAAGAATGCCATTAAAAGGAACAATTAAAGTAGCAGGAGATAAATCGATTACTCATCGTGCCATTATTTTAAGTAGTTTAGCAAAAGGAAGTACTGTGATTCATGAGCCATTACTCGGTGCGGATTGTTTAAGTACATTAAAGATTTTTAATCAATTTGGTGTCACCTCTAAACTTCAAAATAATCAATTAATTATTACAAGTCCAGGGTTAGATGCCTTTTATTATAATCCGTTTATCCTTGATGCAGGAAACTCTGGAACGACTGCACGTTTACTGATGGGGGTATTATCTAATTTACCTGCAACATTAACGTTAGTTGGTGATGAATCATTATCAAAACGCCCTATGAAACGAGTAACACGTCCCCTTTCACAAATGGGAGCTCAAATTACATTAATGGGTGATTCAACGTTGCCAGCAACGATTACTGGCCATCAGTTAACGGGGATTACCTATGAGCTTCCTGTTGCAAGTGCACAAGTAAAATCAGCTATTATGTTAGCGGGAATGTTAGCAGATGGAGTGACAACGATTCATGAGCCGATTCCAACACGCGATCATACAGAAAAGATGTTTGAAGATTTTCAAATTGACTATAATAAAGTGGATAAAGTCATTACAGTTAATGGCTCACAGCGTCCGATTACCCCAGGAGAAATTCATGTTCCAGGTGATATTTCATCAGCAGCCTTTTTTATGGTAGCCGCTTTAATGGTACCTGGAAGTGACATCATTATTGAAAATGTTGGGATTAATAAAACGCGTTCTGGAATCATCGACGTTATCCACGCTATGAAAGGTAATCTTACCTTAATAAATGAACGTTACTTTGGCGGTGAGCCAGTAGCAGATATTCGTATTAAATATACAAAAGATTTAGCAGCAACCACGATTGAAGGAGAACTGATTCCTTGCTTAATTGATGAACTTCCAATTTTAGCTTTACTTGCGACACGTGCAAGTGGAGTCACTGTAATTAAAAATGCTGAGGAGTTAAAAGTAAAAGAAACAAACCGTATTGATGTGACAGTTGAACAGTTAAAGGCGATTGGTGCAAATATTGAAAGTACATCTGATGGGATGATTATTACTGGAGAGCCTGAAGGTATATTTAAGACAGCGTCCGTTGCAAGTTATAAAGATCATCGGATAGCGATGATGTTATGTGTTGCAGCATTATTAATTGATGAACCGTTAATCATCAAAGACGTTGAATCAATGGAAATTTCTTATCCAGACTTTTTAAATCATTTAAATAGTTTATTAAATAAAGAGTTTTAAAGCGTTTATAGAAATTAAAATCTTACTGTTTCTATGAAGAAAATAGAGGTGTTTTAGATGTCAATTGAATATTTTATCGAGTTATATGAGAAAGGGCAGATTACTGAAGAGGTCATCGAACAAATGCAGCATTTTGCTTTTGATGCTAATGATGATGAAATCTTCATTATTGCTCAAATTTTTGCGGCTATGGCACATGTATCCAAAGCGATTGAGTTAGTAGAACCATTATTAGCAAAATATCCAAATGAAGTGAATTTAAAAACTTTTTTAGCTGACTTATATTTAGACTTAGCTGAAGATGAAAAAGCATTAGATTTATTATCAGGAAGTGACGAAGAGACAAATACAAGTATTCTTTTACTAGAAGCTGACATGTATATTGCACAAGGTTTATTTGAAGTTGCAGAAGATAAGTTAAAAAAAGCATTAGCATTAGAACCACAAAATGATTTAATTAAATTAGCTTATGCCGAATTTTATCATCATATTGGAGAATTTGAAAAAGCATTAGACTTATACTTAGATTTAATTGAATGTGGATTAAATGCTGACATTAATGTATATGACCGTTTAGCAACGTGTTATAGTCATATTGGGGAGTTTGAAAAAGCGTTAGAACAATTCAATTTATCAGAAAAATATTTTGGAAAATTGAATACGGATCAACTCTTTAATAAAGGATTTCTTGCTTATCAGGTCGGAGATGACTCATTAGCAAAGCACGTGTTTCATGACTTAAAAGAGTTAGATCCAAGTTATGATACCATTTATCCATTACTTGCAAAAATTTATTTAAAAGAAGATGATGCAAAAAAAGCACTTGAAATGATTCAAGAAGGAATCACACATAATGAATTTAATGCAGAGTTATACTTCTTAAAAGGGTCTGCATTAGAAAAGTTAAAAGATCTAGAAGGGGCTCGTGATGCTTATTATGAAGCATTAAACTTAGATCCAGAAGATTTAGAATCAGCGCTTCGTAGTAATCGCATTTGTTTAGTGCTAGAAGACTTTGAAGAAGTTGTTCAAAATATTCAACATTACGAAGAAAATGGTTTATTTGATGATCGATTTGATTGGGATTTAGCAATTGCTTTCTTAGAGTTAGAAGAGTATGATGAGGCAGCCTCTCACTTTGAAAAAGCATTAGTTAATTATCCGGACAATGTCGATTTCTTATTTGACTATGCACAGTTTTTAATGGAAGAAGGACGTCGTGAAGAAGCCGTTAAGACGCTTGAGAAAATTTTAAGTCTTGATTCAAGTTTAACACCGGCACGAGAACTTTTAGATAATTTAATGGAATAGTTGTATAAAGTTGAAAAAACGGTTTATAAAATTACGTTATATGATTTAAAAAGGTGTATAATAAATTTTAATAAGATTTATTAGAGGTGATTAAACAATGTTTTTGTATGGATATGGTTATTACGGTGGATATGGTATGAGATTTGATTCTTCGTACATTATTTATTTATTAATTGCATTAATTGTGCCGATGATTGCACAAGGTTATTTATCATCAACTTTTAATCAATATTTACGTGTTCGTGCCTCATCGGGATTAACGGGAGCGGATGTTGCGCGCCGCATCTTAGATCGTAATGGATTGCAACATGTACATTTAACAGAAGTAGGTGGACGATTAAGTGATCATTATGATCCAACGCGTAAAACGGTTCGTTTATCTCGTGATATTTATCATGGAACATCAATTGCAGCTTTAGCTGTTGCTGCTCATGAGTGTGGACATGCTATCCAACATGCGAATGCATATGCGCCACTTCAGTTTCGTTCAGCCATGTTTCCTGTTGTAAACTTTGCTAATAAATTCGGTTATTTTGCAATTTTAATCGGTCTTTTTGCGCAAAGTTCGGGATTTTTACTTTTAGGAATTATCATGGTCGGAATTACAGTTTTATTCCAAGTTGTCACATTGCCTGTTGAGTTTAATGCTTCAACTCGTGCAGTTGCACAATTATCAGAAATGAATATTTTATATGATCAAACTGAAAAAGCAGGAGCACGTAAAGTGTTAACGGCTGCTGCATTAACTTATGTTGCAGGAACAGTAGTTGCCATTGCCGAATTATTACGTTTAATCATGATTTTTAATTCACGCAATAACGATTAATTAAAAAGTCATCAAACTTAACGTTTGATGACTTTTTTTATGTTGTTGTAAAATAAAATTAGTAAAAGTTTGTAACAAATGAATTGTTTGGAAGTCTTATAGATGGAAGCGAGGTGATGGGGTGCCAGAGTTTGAGAAGATTTATGAGGAGTATTTTCCAGATGTTTATAAGTATGTTTTATCATTATGTCATCATGAAGTAATGGCAGAAGATATTACGCAAGAGACCTTTTTAAAAGCCATTAAAAATATTCATCGATTTAAGGGGGATTGTAAATTAAGAGTATGGCTTTGCCATATTGCAAAGAATACGTATTTCACAAGTTATAGGAAGAGTAAACGAACCGAGCAATTGCCAGAAGAAATTCCGATGGAGAGCTTTGAATCTAAGTTGATTCATAAAGAAAAAGCATTTGAAATTCATCAAGCTGTTCATCGATTAGAAGAACCCTATAAAGAAGTGTTTAATTTACGGTTATTTGGAGAGCTATCATTTGCTCAAATTGGAGAATTATTTGGAAAGTCAGAAAGTTGGGCACGAGTCACGTTTCATCGAGCCAAACTCAAAGTAAAGGAGGACTTAAAATGAAGATTAGTTGTCAAATCATTGAAGATTTATTACCTCTTTATGTGGATGGGGTCTGTCAGGAGGACACGAAAGCTTTTATTAAGGATCATTTGCAAACATGTGTTAAGTGTTCAGTAGCTTTCAATCAAATGAAACAGGATGAGTTTAAAGTGATTAAATCAGTTAATATTGAAGAAGCACAAGTGCAGACATTACAATCATTAAGACAAAAATTTATGAAAAATAAAATTACATTAATTTTGTTATCAGTATTTAGCGCAATAGGAATTTGTATTGGAGGTTACTTTTTAATCTTCAGGTTAGAAGTTCCAATTCAGTATAATGAAAATTTGATTGGAGTTCACGCGATAGAAGATCGTATGATGGAGTTTAAATTTTTAGAAAATGACTTTTATAGATGTCATCATTTACAACGAACAGTAGAGATTGATGGACAGATAAAAAATATTCTTATGATTTACTACACGAATACAATTTGGACAAAGCTATCCCCTAAGCAGCAATTCATTTCTGATAGTGAAAATCTATTTACTGTAGAAGAGGATCAAAATGAAAGTGGGTGGACAGAAGCTAATTGGGATAAAATTCATATTGATGATAAATTTGATGCTGTTTATTATATGGTAGCTAATTATAATCATTTACTGGATAAACCCTTAGATTCTGTATTAGAAAAGGCGACACTACTTTGGGAGAGAGAATAAAAAAAGCGACTGAATTTTTTCAGTCGCTTTTTAATTAGTCAAAGTATGGAATTCCATTTGAATCAAAGGTAAATCCTTCTCCAAGTGTTTCGTAAACGTGACTAACACTTACGAATGCTTGCGGGTCAATTTCATAAATAATTTCTTTTAATGGATTTAATTCGCGCTTATTAATAATTGTTATAATGATTGTTTTATCACTTTTATTATACGATCCCATTCCATGAATGAAAGTAGCACCACGATCCATTTTTTTATGAATAGCGTCAGCAATTTCTTGGTACTTATCAGAGATAATTAACACTTCTTGTCCGGCACGGAATCCCGCTTGGAATCGATCAATGATCTGAGCTGCAATATATAATCCAATGATTGTATAAATAGCATTTGTGAATGATAAGAAAATAATCATAGAAATTCCAATAACAATGGCATCAAATGCAAACATCGTACGTGCCATTGGAATCCCAACTTTTTCTTTTACTATCTTAGCAATGATATCAACGCCACCTGTCGTTCCACCGGCATTAAAGATAACACCGAGTCCAGTCCCAACTAAAATTCCCATCCCAATTGAAGCGATGATCATATCATTTGGTAATGGAGGGATTAAGTGTCCGAGTGCTTCAAATAAACTTAAGAAGATAGATAGCATAACTGTTCCGTAAATCGTTAACCAGAAACCTTTTTTACTAAATTGACGATAACCAATAATTAGCATTGGAATATTTAGTAGTAGGTTACTAACTCCTGTACTAAGTCCAAATACATGATACAAAATAATTGTTACTCCTGTGAATCCACCTTCTGCCATTTCGTTTGTCACTGCAAAATTGATGATTCCAAATGCCATAAGTGCTGTTCCAAGAGCAATTAATCCTAATTGTTTAATTAATTTTGTTGACACGACAAACCTCCTACATTTTTTTCCTTTTATATATTATTATATCACGTTTATTGAAACTTAAAATAAAATAAACTAGAAAGAATAGGAAATGTAGGAGTGATATAATGAAAAGGATTGTTCTTGGTGGTCTTGAAGGTAAAATGGGGAGCTTTCTAGTGGAAGCTTTAAAATCCGAAGATGATATAGAATTAGTAGCAGGCGTTAGTGAAGTGGAAGATTTAGATGGAGACATTCCAATCTATAATGATATCCATAAAGTATTACGTGAAGTTGATTTTGATGTCTATGTCGATTTTACGGTTTATACATTTGCTAAGATGGCATCTGAAGAGATGCTAAAAGCAGGAAAGGCCATTGTTATTGGAACAACTGGATTTAATAAAGCAGATGTAGATTATTTAAAAGAAGTGGCCAAACAATACGGTGGAAAAGGTATGATAGCCCCTAATTTTTCGATTGGTGCTATTTTAATTAATAAATTCACTGAAATCTGTTCTCATTATTTTGAAAACTTTGAAATTGTAGAGTATCATCATGTGAATAAAAAAGATCAACCGTCTGGAACGGCAACTTATATAGCAAATACACTTGATTGTGCGTTAAAGCGTCAATTAGCAACAACCCATGTTCATAGCATTCGTATGCCAGGAGTTTTAGCGAAACATCAAGTCTTAGTCAGTGATGAGTTTCAAGTGCTTGAATTAATTCATCAATCCAATACGCGCCACTCGTTTGAAAAAGGAATTATTCTTGCTATACGAAAAGTTGAGGAGTTACAAGAACTTGTCTATGGATTACAACATTTAATCGATTAGGCCTTCAAACGAAGGCTTTTTTTATGATAAAAATAGGCTATGAGTTGATTATCCACTTTAATGTTAAGTATAATAAGAAGAGTATGATTTTGAGATGGAGTGTTAATGATGGAGTTACTTACAGTTGGGCAAAAAGTCCTTAAAACATTAAATGAAGCGGGCTATGAAGCTTATTTCGTTGGCGGAATGGTTCGTGATCAGTTATTAGGACGACCTATTTATGATATTGATATTACAACTTCAGCTAAGCCAGATGTAGTGATGTCTTTATTTGAAAAAACAATTGCGACGGGGTTAGCACATGGGACAGTAACTGTGATGATCGATCGATTTCCGATTGAAGTGACAACGTTTCGTGTAGAAACAGGATATAGTGATTATCGCCATCCAAATGAAGTTCACTTTACTTCCTCATTAGAGGAAGATTTAAAACGCCGTGATTTTACGATTAATGCGATTGCACAAGATCGCAAGGGTTATTTATATGATCCAATACAGGGATTAGTCGATTTAAAAGCACGTTGTTTAAAGTGTGTAGGAGAGCCTGTGCAACGATTTACAGAAGATCCACTACGTATATTACGTGGAATTCGCTTTGTTTCTAAACTAGGTTTCGCCCTTGAAATAAAGACGTTAGAAGGGATGAAACAAGTAAGTGGTCTTATTGAAAATATCTCCAAGGAGCGCGTAAAAAAAGAACTAGAGGGGATTATTCAAGGGGAATTTAGGCAAGAGGCGATGTACTACTTGTATGATGTTCAGGTGTTAAATAAATTATCTGGCTTAAATACTTTGTCTCATTATCAAGGTTATGATTTCAAACTGTTAACACATCCTATTTTACTTTTTACACTAGCTAGTTTACAATTAGAAGAGCCCGCTGCTTATTTAGCAAGTTGGCCATTTTCTCGAGAGGAAAGACGATGTATTAGTGTATTATCTGCATCTATTGCTGAACAAACACCAATGCCTTATTTTTTATATCGCTATAAAGAAGAATGGGCTCAATTATATTATCAATTGATTTGTTTTTTATATCAAGAGAATAAGCCTTATGAATCAATCACATTACCGATTCAAAGTCGTAAAGATTTAGCGGTTAATGTGGCGACGATTACAAAATTAATTGATCGTCCGAAAGGTCCTTGGATTCAACAGTTATTGGAAGAAATAGAATATCATATTGTTATGAATCAATTAGTCAATGAAAAAAATACACTCATTGAATTTATTAAAATGCACCGATAAGGAGTTAAATATGAAAAAAAAAATAAATGGTTAAAGCGAAGTATCTTATTAATCATTGTGATAGTTGCTTCAAGTATTATCATACTGGCGTCTTATGTTTTACAGTATAATAAGCAATTGATGACTTATCAAAAATCATTAACTAACCTTCCAGAAGTCAATCAGGTACTTGAAATTTCAGAGTATAGTGGAACAGAGTCATATTATGTTGCTAAAGTAGTACTGACAACAAATCAAGAGTATTACTATTTTATTAAAGATAATATTGTTGAATATAGTTATCCAGTTGATGAGCTGATTACATCGAATCAAGCAGCTCAGGAAGCATTAAAAACAATTGGTGAAGGAACGGTTACGCATTATTACTTAGGAATCTATGAACAAAATCCAGTATATGAAATCTCAATTTCATCAATTAATGGAGAAGAATATGTCATAGTAGATGCTAAAAACGGTGAAGTATTACTACAATTCGTTGTAAATTAGGAGAGATTCAAATGTACGAATTATGGAAAAACAATGTACTAGATTTTAATACATTATTATTAACAAACTATAGTGAATTAGAATTGAATGAACAAGAATATGTTTTTTTAGTTTTATTAGCTCGGTTACTTCAAACAAAACCAGGAGATTGGACATTTGCTGATATATCAACGCATATGACCATAGATGATGCGAATTGTTCTTTATTATTTATCAGCCTTGTCGAACGTCAATATATTTCAGTAACGAGCAAAACTGATGCTTGTGGTAAAAGGTTTGAAGAATATTCAATTTTACCGTTATTTGAACGAATAGAAAAACATTTAAAGCAGAAAAAGAACCAATCACAATCAACTCAACGTGAAGAGATTTTTAAAATGCTTGAGCAAGAATTTGGAATTTTAAGTCCACTCGATATTGAGACGATTCATTTATGGATGACAGAAGATAACTTTAATGCGGATTTAATTAAATTAGCTATTCAAGAAATGAATTCTTATCAGATTAAATCGATTCGTTATATTGATAAGATTTTACTAGAGTGGAAAAAGAAAAATATTACAACCGTTGAAGAAGCGAAACGTCAGTTAATTGCTTTCCGTCAACGCAAACAAACAGCAGCAACAACTTCAGCACAAGCGCCTGTTGTTGATCCGAATTTCTATTACGATTGGATGAATGAATAAATAAAGGAGAACATCATGGTATCAAAGAAAAAAGCAGCAGAGATGATAGATGTGATGGAAGAACTATTTCCAGATGCACATTGTGAACTAAATTTTAAGAATGAATTTGAGCTTGTATTAGCTGTATTATTATCAGCACAAACAACAGATAAAAGTGTTAATAAACTAACGGCAACATTATTTGAAAAATATAAAAAGCCAGAAGATTATCTAGCTGTTACACTTGAACAATTAGAACAAGATTTAAAAACAATTGGGCTTTATCGAAGTAAAGCGAAAAATATTCAAGCGTTATGTCGAATTCTTCTTGAAGAATATAACGGTGTTGTACCAAATGAATTTGAGAAGTTAGTTAAGCTACCAGGGGTAGGGCGTAAGACAGCAAATGTCGTCTTATCCGTTGGATTCGATGTTCCGCGTATTGCAGTTGATACACATGTAGATCGTATTTCTAAACGCTTAGGCTTTGCGAAAAAAGATGATACTGTCCTAGATGTTGAACAGAAGTTAATGCGTTTAATTCCAGAGGAGAGATGGTCAAAATCTCATCATTTAATGATCTTCTTTGGCCGCTATCATTGTACGGCGAAGAATCCTAAGTGTGAGACTTGCCCATTATTTGCTTCATGTAAAGAAGGAAAGCGTCTAGTGAAAAAAGCAAAATAAAAAAGAATTCATCATCTGATGAATTCTTTTTTATTGTAGAAAACTAGATAGTATACTTTTTGGATGTATTTAAAAGATGAGTATAATAAAAAAAACCTTAGTGAATAAATATTATCACTAAGGTTTTTGCTTTGAAAACTGTATTATTCTTCAGAACTTTCTTCTATACTGTCATCTTGATCTAAATCAGGTGTTTCTTCTGGTAATGTTGTATTACCAGAAGATCCTTTTGAAATAGTAATTGTTAGGGTTGATCCTGGCGCGATTGCTGAACCGATACCTGGATTCGATCCAATAAATCCACCAGTTTGAATTTTATCATGATATTCTTCAATGACCGAAATAGTAATTGAATTTAATGCACCCCAAGCTTGATATTGACTAATGAAGTTAGGTTCATTTTTGAAGTTTGGTACCGTCAATTGTGCTGATGCGATAGCAACAGTTAATGTTTCACCAGGGAGTAGTGTTCCACTTGCTGGTGATGTTGATAAGACTAGACCATTTGCAACTTCAGTTGTCGGTTTTTCAGTATATGAAACGTTAACACCATTTGATGAAGCCCAATCTTCTACTTGTTGTTTTGTCCATCCTTGCATATTTGGGATTTCAACTGGTTTTGAACAACTATCACAATCAACGGTAATTGCATTCGAGTTGTTACTTGTTAATGCACCTGATTTTTCATAACGTGCTCGAACATAGAATTGACTATATTTAGACATCTCACCGATTGTGACATCAACAGTTAATGAATTATCAGCTGTTGATCCAATTAAAACTTCATTTCCTGCATAATCAGTCGCAAATACATCATAGATTGTTTGCCCAATTGTTTGGATTTGTTTTAACATCATACGAAGCTGAGACTCAGAAGGGTTTGGTGGAGTGATTTGACTAATTTTTGTAGCATCTGTTGCTAATTTAGCAGCATAACCAATTTTAGAATTAATTTCTGATTCTGTTAATGTATAACCTTTAACATGATCCCAAGAGAAACTTAAGGCAGAACCATTATATGAACCATTAAAGTTTTGTGGAGTATCTAACTGTTGGAAACGAGTAGAGACGCTGCTTGGTCCATATCCTTTAATAAATAATTCACTTCCAATATATTGGCTTGGTGTAAATTGAGATGGGCTTTGTACTTCACCATCTTTTGTTCCACTTTCAAGCTCGATACTATAAGATTGAATGCTACTTGGACGAGTTGGTTCAACATAGCCTGATGGGTTTAAACGAGACATTAATGCTCTAAATACCGCCCATGGATAAGATTGAGTCGTTTGTGTGATATATCCTTCGCTATTTTTATCAAATCCAGTCCAAACAGCTGCTGTGTAATAATTAGAGTAACCAACAAACCAAGAGTCACGAATTGCATTTGATGGATAACCATAAGCTGCACGATCTTGTGGTGAAAGATTAGTTGTTCCTGTTTTTCCAGATAAATACATTCCTGTAACATTAGCGTCTGTACCTGTTCCATCTGTCATAACAGTATGTAACATTTCAGTCATTAAATAAGCTGTTTCTTCACTCATCGCACGATGTGATTCTTGTTCAGCGTTAATGACTGTTCCATCACTAGTCACAATTTTATCAATCGTAATTGGCTCATTATAAATTCCACCATTTCCAAATGCAGCATAAGCAGCAGCCATTAGAAGTGGCGAGAATCCATATTCAACCCCGCCAATTGCGCTTGCTTCATATAGTGGATCATCTCCAAGGTCAAATCCAAGACTTTCAGCAAATGCTTTAACATTATCTGCACCAGCTGCGTTAAATGCTTTTACAGCAGGAACATTTAATGATTTATTTAAGGCATAACGGATCGTCATACGCCCTTGATATTTATGGTTATAGTTATGAACAATATTTCCATCCTGATAAGCATATAACTCATCATCAACTGTTGTTCCTGTTCCCCATTTTAAATATTCAATCGCAGGTCCGTATGCAAAGATTGGTTTTGCTGTTGAACCAGGTTGACGTTTCAGCTGAGTAGCAAAGTTATTTGTACGTGCCGCACCTGTTTCATTTGCACCACCACCAATTGCTCGAACTTGACCAGTTTCAGTGTCCATAAAGACGATTCCTGACTGAATATCTGTAGTGCTTGTTTGTAAGCCTGTAGCTGACCAGTTAACATAATCTTTAGTGTTTTGAATATCGTAAACTAAAGCTTGAGCAGCAGAATCCATATTTGTGTAAATTTGTAATCCTGAATAAGGATCTAAGCCATATTTCTCTTCAACTTCATTTAAGACTGCATCAATATATGATTGATATTTAGTCTTATCTGTTATTTCTGATTCTGTATAAACTAATAAATCCGTAATCGGCTCAGAGGCTGCTAATGTTGCAAGCTCTTCGGTAATATATCCGTGTTTAACCATTAATTTTAAAACTGTATCACGACGTTTCTCAGTCGTATCAGCATAACGGTCTGGACGATAACGTTCAGGAGCTTGAACAAGTCCGGCTAATGTCGCAGCTTGAGCAAGTGTTAAGTCGTTTGCTGTTGTACCGAAGTAGTATTCAGCCGCTTTTTGAATTCCGTTTACACTACCTCCAAATGGAGAATAGTTTAAATAAGCTTCAATAATTTGTTCTTTCGTTAATACTTTTTCAATTTGAAGTGATAAGTATAGTTCTTTAATCTTACGATCGATTGACTTTTCACTTGTTAAGTGAGTTTGTTTAATTAACTGCTGAGTTAATGTACTTGCCCCTTGATCAAAATCACCTGTTGAAAGGTTTGATAAAGCAGCTACTATGAAACGCTGCCAGTCAGCACCTGAGTGTTCATAAAATTTCGAATCCTCAACTGCGACAATTGCATCAATTAAAACAGGAGAAATTTCATCATAAGAAACCCATTCACGTTTTTGGATCCCAAGTTCATCAATGATATTCCCATCTTTATCATAAATGATGGTTGATTCTGTTGCATAAATTTTTGAAGTATCAAGTTCAGGAGCTGTTTCAATTGTTTTTAAAATGATGAAGCTCCCAATCATCATTGCTGCAATTCCCCCCAGCAGCCCAACTAATAAGAATGATTTTAAAATTGTTCCAATAGCTTGGAGTAGGGTGAGAGCGAATTTTTTACTATTATTCTTCTTCTGCATCTAAGTCACCGCCTTTACGATTATAAGAAAAGTTCTTCAACCACTTTTAAGTAATCGATTCTTGGAAAGGCACCTTCAGGAATCAATGTCCCATATTGTGCAAATTCTTCACGCTTTATTGAGCGTCTATTACCTAATTTATATTCTTGCCAAAACTTTGCAAGGTTTTCACAAGGTAATAAATAAATTTCATTAAATTTAGAAAACTTAACGAGGAGAAATGTAATGCCACCATGTTTCTTAACCTCAATCATATGATTGACCTGATGTTCATGTAAGTTCTGTAAAGGAAAAATCGTTGCATTTGAAGTTTCTTTTGCCTCAAAATCAATATAACGTCCTTTAAAAATCCCATTAAAATCTGTTGTTGATGGCGTTCGAAAGTATGCCTCTGTAATGACAGCAGCAGCACGTTTAGGATAATGAACTTTAACGATTTGAACAGGAGTTGGTTTTTTGTGGATCACAGCTTTATTCACTGCTAAATAATGTTCATTTGATTTAGTTAAATCATCTTCAAAAGACATTCCACGTTTTCCAAATGAAATCGACTTTTCATTGGTAAGTGTTGTTTTCTTTTTATGAGGATAATTTATCACAGGATTATACACCTCCTAAGTGTATATCTTATCAAAAAACAGGAAAAAAAGCTAATCTTTCATAAACTTTCACCAGGAATTCACACAATTTTAATGTATATGGTTATTATTTACATTTGACTTTTATTTCGATTTTTGGCATAATATTATTCCGATGGCAATCGGGTAATTGCGCTGTCGTTTATGACGGTGAGGAAAGTCCATGCTCGCACAACCTGAGATGGTTGTAGTGTTCGTGCCTAACGAAACAATAAGTTAGGGCAGTCAAGTTTCTTGGCTGACGGCTGGGAAAATACCTAAGTCGTAAGATATGGTATGAGTACCTTTAAAAGTGCCACAGTGACGATGTCGATCGGAAACGAAAGACGTGGAACGGGTAAACCCCACGAGCGAGAAACCCAAATTTGGTAGGGGCACTCCTAAAGCGGAAATGAACGCATATGGGAGGTAGAGTTTAACTCTACAGACAGATAATTACCACCTGAGTACAAGGAGGCATCCGCTTGAGTACAACGGTACAGAACATGGCTTACAGATTGCTGTTTATGCATTAAAATTAAATCTTAAAGCACAATATTTTAGTTGTGCTTTTTTTAATTAATATGTGAATTGATGATGTATGAATTAATTGAAATAACGAAACATATGAATGATTATAAGATATGTACTTAAAAAACTCTAAAAAGTAGAAAAACAACTGCGGCTTTGTAAAAAAATACCTCTATTTACTTTTTTATTAAATATAGGTGTGCTATTATTATTTTAGTTTGCTTTAATGGATGTTTATGGGAGGTGCCGAAATGAATTTTTCAAATAAAGAAAATAATCAACAATTAGCGAATTATTTACGTGAAGAACGTCAAAAACGTCATCTTGATTTAGAAGATGTATCTGAAGCAATTGGAGTTCCAATTCAACATTTGAAAAATATTGAAAATGGAAATTTTGATCGATTTGATGCTTTTTATTTGAAAATGTATATTAAAAAATATGCTACATACTTATCATTAAATGTCGAAGAGTTATATCAGCAATTTTATGGAATTCAAATTCAAAAAGAAGTTGAAGTAAAAGTACACAAACAGAAGGTGCAAAAGCGTAATCGTAATTTGGGCCGTCTTGCAGGTGTAGTATGTGCTGTTTTAGTGATTGGGCTAGGTGTTTTTTATGTCGTTGATATTATTAACAATGTCAGTCCTGATGAAGGAGATAATCACATCATTCAAAATCCGAATTCCTCAAATCTAGTAGGAAATAATGATGAGACAACGTCTACAGATCCGACGACTGAGGTACCACAACAACAAACACCAGAAGAAGAGAATGAACTAGAAGAGAATCCGCAACAACCTGTTACAACCGTTTCAAAGGTTTCACAAGAAGCTAAAGAGGTTGTATTTGATTTAGTCACAGATCAAAGTGAGGTAGCATTGAAACTTGATTTTACAGCACCTTGTTGGTTAAGTGCGACACTTGGTGAACAGAGTTTAATTGCAGGAGAAACTTATCAAGCAGGTGGGGTGTATGAGCAAAAAATTACAAGTGACCAATTTGGAACATTAGATTTTAATGTTGGAGATGCCACAGCTGTTAAAATTACAGTTAATGATGAAGTCGTTGAATTTGAGCCAACAACACCACATCAATATATCAAGATTAATATTAAAACTGAGTAGGTGAGAGAGTATGAACTTAGCAAATAAGCTAACGTTATTACGTATTATTTTAATTCCATTTTTTATTGTTTGTTTTTATATTCCAAATTTAGTGGTGAATACAGTGTCAGTTAACAGCTATTTAATTCCTTATGCTAACCTTTTAGGATTAGTGATTTTCTTATTAGCTGCTATTACTGATTTCATCGATGGCTATATTGCTCGTAAATATAATTTAATTACTGATTTTGGGAAATTTATGGACCCGTTAGCAGATAAATTATTAGTAACAGCAGCTTTATTAATTTTACTTGAAAATGGTTTAATTTCTGCTTGGGTTGTTTTCATTATTTTAGCTCGTGAATTTATTGTCACAGGATTTAGAACAATTGCAGCAGCTAAAGGAGTTGTAATCGCAGCAGGATGGCTTGGAAAAATCAAAACTGTTGTGCAGTTTATTATGATTTCAACTTTATTATTATTAAACTATCCATTTGAATTATTTAATTGGCCAGTTGATCGAATTTTTGTTGCTTTAGCAGTTGTTTTAACAGTAGCTTCAGGAATTGAATATATCTACAAAAATGTAAACATTTTTGATGGTGCAAAGTAAAGAAAGCGAAAATTTGTTCGCTTTTTTATTGCTTTTGAATAAAAAATAGTTTATTATTAAAATTAATTCGAGGAAATTGTCAATAAAATGGGTATGTTAATGTTAGATAAAAAAATATAAAATTGGAGGACAAACAATATGAGTAACAATCGTGAAGCAGCTTTAATGCAAGCTTTAAAAAGTATTGAAAAGCAATACGGTAAAGGCTCAGTCATGAAACTGGGTGAAAAAACAGATACACGTATTGAAGTCGTATCGTCAGGATCATTAGCTTTAGATTCTGCGTTAGGTGTGGGTGGTTATCCACGTGGGCGTGTTGTAGAAATTTATGGGCCAGAAAGTTCAGGGAAAACAACGTTTGCTTTACATGCTATTGCAGAAGTTCAAAAAGCTGGTGGAACAGCAGCATTTATCGATGCAGAACATGCATTAGACCCTGCTTACGCTGCTAAATTAGGTGTTGATACAGATGAATTATTGGTATCGCAACCTGATACAGGTGAACAAGCACTTGAAATTGCTGAAGCATTAGTACGAAGTGGAGCCATCGATATTTTAGTAGTCGATTCAGTAGCAGCGTTAGTACCACGCGCTGAAATTGAAGGTGAGATGGGTGATTCGCACGTTGGATTACAAGCTCGTTTAATGTCACAAGCATTACGTAAATTATCAGGTGCAATTAATACAACAAAAACAATTGCGATTTTTATTAACCAAATTCGTGAAAAAGTTGGAGTTATGTTTGGAAATCCTGAGGTTACTCCAGGTGGACGTGCGTTAAAATTCTATTCAACAATTCGTTTAGAAGTGCGTCGTGGTGAAACAATTAAATTAGGAACGGACATTGTTGGTAATGTTGCGAAAATTAAAGTCGTTAAAAATAAAGTTGCTCCACCGTTTAAAGCAGTTGAAGTTGATGTTATGTATGGTGAAGGTGTCTCAAAACAAGGTGAGATTTTAGACCTTGCAGTTGAGTTTAATATCATTGAAAAGAGTGGATCTTGGTACTCATACAATGGTGAGAAAATGGGACAAGGACGTGAAAATGCTAAATTGTTCTTGAAAGAAAATCCATTTATCATGGAAGAAATTGCTGATTTAATCCGTGCAGAATTAAATATTTCTACATCGGAAAATGAGCAAATGATGTTAGAGGAAGAATAAAAAAGTGTCTCAGAGAAAACTGAGACACTTTTTTTTAGATTGTAGTGGAATTCTTGACATGTTATTACAATAATATTAAAATAAAGAATGTAGTATTATATCATAATACTAATTATCTTCAAACTATAGAGCCGTTAATAGATCTATGGCGGATAATTGTATATCAAATAATTGGAGGTGGACGTATGTTATTTCAAATCATCATCTCCATTTTGCTAGTAGGGATAGGGTTAGTTATTGGGTATTTTATGAGAAAGAAAGTGTATGAAGCTGAGTTAGAGAGAGCACAACAAACAGCAACACATATAATCTCAAAAGCTGAAAAAGAAGCTGAATCAAAAAAGAAAGAAGCACTTTTAGAAACGAAAGAAGAAGTCCAAAGACTTAAAGTTGATGCAGAACGTGACATTAAGGAAAAAAAGACAGAACTCGTACGTTTAGAAGAGCGTCTAGTACAACGTGAAGAGACGATCGATCGTCGTATTTTAAATTTAGAGAAGCGAGAAATTGCTCTTGAGAAAAAAGATGAAGCTATCGCTGAAAAACAACTCGAACTAAAAGAACTTGAAAGCAAAGTGGAAGAAACTTTAGAAGGACAACGACAAAAGTTAGTCGAAATTTCTGGCTTAACAACAGAAGAAGCTCGTGACATTATTTTTAGACGAGTTGAAGATGAAATGTCTCATGAAGTGGCTAAGTACATTAAAGAAGAAGAAGAAAAAGCACGTTTAGAGGCTGATAAAAAAGCAAAAGAATTAATTGTCTTAGCGATACAAAAATATGCATCAGAACAGACAAGTGATTACAGTGTTAACGTGGTAAACTTACCAAGTGATGAGATGAAAGGCCGTATTATTGGTCGTGAAGGGCGTAATATTCGTACGATTGAATCGTTAACGGGGGTTGATTTGATCATCGATGATACACCTGAAGCAGTCGTTTTATCATGCTTTGATCCAATCAGACGTGAAGTTGCACGCATTACACTTGAAACATTAGTGCAAGATGGTCGAATTCACCCAGCACGTATTGAAGAAATTGTAGAAAAGACACGCCGTGAAGTTGATTTACGTGTTCGTGAATACGGTGAAAATGCGGTATTTGAAGTTGGAATTGGAAAAGTACATCCAGATTTAATGAAGATTTTAGGTCGTTTAAATTATCGAACAAGTTACGGTCAAAATGTTTTAAAACATTCAATGGAAGTCGCTTTTTTATCTGGAATTATTGCGGCAGAACTTGGAGAAGATGTGAAGTTAGCTAAACGTGCTGGACTTTTACATGATATTGGAAAAGCAGTTGATCATGAGGTTGAAGGAAGCCATGTTGAAATTGGGATTGAGTTAGCAACTCGTTACCGTGAGCATCCGGTTGTTATTGATGGAATTGCTTCTCATCATGGTGATCGTGAACCACAAAGTTTAATTGCTGTTATCGTAGCTGCTGCTGATACGTTATCAGCAGCAAGACCAGGAGCACGTAGTGAATCATTAGAAAACTACGTGAAGCGTTTAGAGCAACTTGAGAATATCGCTTGTCGATTTGATGGAGTTGAAAAAGCCTTCGCTATCCAAGCAGGACGTGAAGTTCGTGTAGCAGTTATCCCTGAACAACTTGATGATGTTCAAGCCCATCGTGTTGCGCGTGAAATTCGTCAAACGATTGAGAACGAACTCGAGTATCCAGGAAATATTAAAATTACAGTGATTCGTGAAACGCGTGCTGTAGAAACTGCTCGTTAAAATGCTAAATTCAATTAATTGATTAAAGAGCTATTAATGTGTTAGCATTAATAGCTCTTTAATATGTATACTAAACTTATAAAACTTAGATTTAAAGTAACGACTAGAAAGGCTGATAGAATGAAAATTTTATTTATTGGAGATATTTATGGATCACTAGGACGCCAAATGATTCAAGAGCAATTACCTAAAATTAAAGAAACTTATAAACCACACTTTATTATTGCAAATGGGGAAAATATTTCTCATGGGAAAGGAATTAATGAAAAGTATTATAAGTTTTTATTAGAGCAAGGTGTCAATGTGGTCACATTAGGGAACCATACATGGGATAATCGTTCTATCTTTGATTTTATTGATCAGGCAGATAAATTAGTTCGTCCAGCAAACTTCCCAAAATCAAATCCGGGAAAAGGATTAACATTTGTTAAATTCAATTCACATGAAGTTGCTGTCATCTCAGTTCAAGGGCGTACGTTTATGCCAATGATTAATTGTCCATTTGAAAAAATAGATGAATTAGTTGAAGAAGCTAAAAAACGTACGAATATCATTTTTGTTGATTTCCATGCAGAAGCAACAAGTGAAAAAATTGCGATGGGTTATTTCTTAGATGGACGCGTGAGTGCTGTTGTTGGGACACATACTCATGTACCAACAGCGGATGAGCGTATTTTAGCCAAAGGGACAGCGTATATAACAGATGTTGGAATGACTGGTCCATTAGATGGAGTTATCGGGGTTGAACGTGAAAATGTTATTAATAAATTTATTACAGGATTACCGATCCGCTTTAATGCGTTAGAACAAGGATCAGCTCAACTGAATGCCGTTTTAGTTGATATTAATGAGAAGACAGGAAAAGCATCATCAATTCAACGTATTAATTTGAAGAAAGAATCAACTTTATAAAATTTAGTCATGTATTGGGATGGGGGAGCATAGACTTACTGTGTAAAACAAAAAAGAGGGGGACTAGTATGGAAGTATTAAAAGTATCATCAAAATCTAATCCTAATTCAGTTGCAGGTGCTTTAGCGAATGCATTTCGTGAAAGAGGACTTGTAGAGATTCAGGCAATTGGAGCAGGAGCATTAAATCAAGCAGTGAAAGCTATTGCCATTGCTAGAGGATATGTGGCACCAACAGGAAAAGATTTAATTTGCATTCCGGCGTTTACTGATATCTTAATTGACGGTGAAGAGCGTACGGCAATTAAACTTATTGTTGAATCAAGACAATAGTTTTTAATAAAAAAAGACTAGTGACCAACTTAGGTCACTAGTCTTTTTTAGTAAATTCCTTAAAACCAATAGTTATCAAGTGAGGTGGACATGAGTTGATTATTCTATATAATGTAAGGTATAATAGAGCGAGTGACTCATGTTTTGTCACATAGAGAATATAGTTGATAATTAAAGCTTTAAGATATAGGTGATAAGGATGAATGAACAACAAAAAGAATTAGCGTTACAAGCAAATCAGCTAAAAGCTGAAAAAGATTATAGCCGTTACTTCCAACGTCCAAGCATTAATGGTGCACGTAAACGTAGCCGTGAGCAAGCGCACGTTCATCGTGACTTCGCAATTGAGGAGTCAATTAAAAACATTGGAAAAGGAAAAAAATATTTAATTCAAACTTACGGTTGTCAAATGAATGAGCATGATTCAGAAGCAATTATTGGGATTGCGGAAGAGTTAGGTTATACAAAAGCAAACTCACAAGATGAAGCTGATTTAATTATTTTAAATACATGTGCTATTCGTGAGAATGCTGAAAACCGTGTTTTCGGTGAGTTAGGTCGTTTAAAACGTTTAAAACGTACAAACCCTGACTTAATCTTAGGGGTATGTGGTTGCATGTCACAAGAAGAAAAAGTAGTCAATCAGATTATGGAAAAATACCAACATGTTGACTTAGTATTTGGTACACATAATATTTACCGTTTACCAGAATATATTCATAATGCATTAATGGGGAAAGAGCGTGTCATCGAAGTTTGGTCTCAAGAAGGTGAGATTGTTGAGAACATGCCTCGTACACGTCAAGGAAGCATTAAAGCATGGGTTAACATCATGTATGGATGCGATGAATTCTGTACATACTGTATTGTACCGTATACACGTGGTAAAGAACGTAGCCGTATGCCAGAAGATATCATTGCAGAAATTCAACATTTAGCAGCAGAAGGATATCAAGAAGTAACATTATTAGGACAAAACGTTAATGCATACGGAAAAGATTTTAAAGATCGTGAGTATACATTCGGTGATTTATTAGACGATTTACATAAGATTGATATTCCACGTATCCGATTTACAACATCACATCCACGTGATTTCGATGAGAAAACAATCAAAGCATTAGCTAAACGTGGAAACTTAATGGAACATATTCATTTACCAGTTCAATCTGGAAATAATGAAGTATTAAAACGTATGAACCGTAAATATACACGTGAAATGTATTTACAATTAGTTCGCGATCTTAAAGAAGCGATTCCAGGAGTATCTATTACAACAGATATTATCGTTGGATTCCCAGGTGAAACAGAAGAGCAATTCCAAGATACATTATCATTAGTAGAAGAGGTTGGGTACGAAGGTGCCTTTACATTCATCTTCTCACCACGTGAAGGAACACCAGCTGCACGTATGGAAGATAATGTATCAGAAGCAGATAAAAAAGATCGTTTAAATCGTTTAAATGAAGCGATTAATCGTGGATTCCGTAACGGAAATAAACGCTTTGAAGGAAAAGTGGTAGACGTGTTAGTTGAAGGAACAAGTAAGAATGATGATACGGTGTTAGCCGGATACACACGTCATAACAAATTAGTTAACTTCAAAGGCGATGAAGCTAAAATCGGACAAATCGTTAAAGTTAAAATCACCGAAGCTAAAACATGGCATTTAGCTGGAGAGATGGTTAACGATGATACAACAAACTAATTTACCTTCTTTTGAAAAATTAAAAGAAAAGTTAGCAACAGACCCTGTGATTGAACGTTATCGTCAGTTAACACAAAAAGTTCATCAAAATGAAAAACTTTTGGCGTTATACGATGAGTATATTCAAAAGCAAAAAGAGTTAATCAAACTGCAACAGTATGGGAAATCAAATGCGTCTTTACAAAAGGAAGATGAGTTAAAAGCAATTGAAAGTGAACTTTATGATAACCCGCTTTTTAATGAATATATTCAAACTCAAATTGAGTTAAATGAACTCTTTTCGACGATGACTCATATAATACAATATAAGGTTAATAAACATCTTAGTGAATAGCTAAGATGTTTTTTAATTTTACATGTTTATGATGCAAATGGGTGATAGATAGTCGGAGAAATTCATGAGGAGGCATGATTTTTTCTCGAATGAAATCTCATAAAGTCATTCAATTAAGTATCAAATAGGTCAAGAGCTGAATATAGTATCAGTGAGGAGGTATTAGGATGAATGATATTCGTGAAATTGTAACCAAAGCTGTAATTGGTAAAGGTAAAAAAAGATTTAAAATCACATCACCTCTTAATGATTTGAGAAGCCCAGCAGATAGTATTTTAGGTTGCTGGATTATTAATCATAAATTCGGAGCAAGAAAATGTGATGATGCTGTTGATGTAAAAGGTGTTTATGACATTAACGTGTGGTATTCATTTGCTGATAATACACAAACAGAAGTAGCGCGTCAAACAATTGAATATGATGACCAAGTTAATGTTCATCGTACTATTCGTGATTGCCTATACGAAGGTGATGAAGTGATTGCAAGAACGATTCAACAACCAACTTGTGTTGATGCAAGAATTGAAGATGGAGAAATTGTAGTTGAGGTAGAATTTGAAATTGTGGTTGAAGTCATCGGAGAAACAAAAATGCGTGTTTCAATCTTAGGGCCAGTAGAAAGCGATATTGATGCTGACGATGATGACGAAGATGAAATCGACCAACAAATTAATCCAAATTTCTTAAAAAATTCACCTTTTAGAGGAGAATAAGGCAGTGATGCCTTATTCTTTTTTCTAAGGGGTAATATGATAAGAATAAGTCGTTCCTTTTTAAAAAGGAACGTTTTTATTTCCAGGAAAATAACTGTGTCACATGAACAAAGGTCAATCTTGTTTAAAGGCTTTAATCAAATATGAGATTGATCTAGACAATTAAACAAATCTTTAAGAATTAGGGCCTCAGCTGGATTTCTTAATGGTGAGTGACGAGGGAGGGGGCTCTTTGTGAAGTTAAAAATGAGGATGAATTGATAAATTGAATGATATGATTAAGATTTACTCATTTAGTCTATCATAGAAGAAATTGAAATGTTTGTAATCAACTCTTCGAACCGTTCTTAAATCGACACTTTATGCTATAATAAAAACATGTGAAAAAAGAAGGAGTTTTTATCATGCGAGATAAGTCTAAATACACACCAATGATGCAACAATATTTGACTATCAAAGAAAATTATCAAGACGCCTTTGTCTTTTTCAGACTAGGTGATTTTTATGAATTATTTTTTGAAGATGCACAGCTAGCTGCAAAGGAGTTAGAAATTGCGCTAACTGGACGTGAAGCGGGAGCCGAAGAGCGTGTTCCAATGTGTGGCGTTCCTCATCATTCGGCTGAAAACTATATTAATCGTTTAATTGAACGTGGATATAAAGTAGCTGTTTGTGAGCAAGTTGAAGATCCTGCTAGTGCAAAAGGTGTTGTTCGTCGTGAAGTCGTTCGTTTACTGACACCGGGAACGGTCATGAATCAAACAGCTTTAAATGAAAAAGAAAATAACTTTATTTTATCTGTTGTCGCCTTTGAAGACGCTTATGCAGTCGCTTATAGTGATTTATCTACAGGTGAAAATTACGCCATGCGCCTACCAAAAGAAAATCAGGCTTTAATTGGGGAGTTAATCAGCTTAGGATGTAAAGAAATTGTTATTGGCTCAGAGATAGAAACGGCTATGTTTGATAACTTGCGCGCGTTAAGACAAATCGTTCTTTCATATGAAGAAGACTGTATGATTCCGATTGAATATCAAATTTTAACGGATGAAGTGAATGATGACTATTTAATGAAAGCATTTGGGCGTTTAGTTAACTATTTAGTTCGTACGCAAAAGAGTGCACTTGGGCATTTGCAACCGATTAGCTTAACTAAAAATGAAGATTATTTAAGTATTGATTATAATTCACGCCGAAATTTAGAATTAACAGAAACGATTCGTTCGAAATCACGTCAAGGTTCATTACTTTGGTTATTAGATAAAACAAAGACGGCGATGGGGAGTCGCTTACTTAAACAATGGATTGAACGTCCATCGATTAGTGAGCAGTTGATTAATGAGCGTCTAGACGTTGTAGAAGCTTTTATGAATGACTTTATGCTAAAAGAAGAATTAAAGCGTCACTTAGATGAAGTTTATGATTTAGAGCGTCTATCAGGGCGTATTGCATTTGGAAATGCTAATGCCCGTGATTTATTGCAACTTCATTCATCACTGAATCAAATTCCACATATCAAAGCGTTATTAAGTCAATTAGCGATAGCGATGCCATCGATTCAACATCAATTAAACCAAATGGTTGATTGCTCTCATATTACAGATATTTTAGAAAAAGCGATTGTTGAAAATCCACCGATTAGTATTAAAGAAGGTGGCATCATTAAAGACGGGTATAACGAGACATTAGATGAGTATCGTTATATAGTGACACACGGGAAAGAGTGGATTTTAGCTTTAGAAGCAGCTGAGCGTGAAAAGACAGGCATTCGTTCATTAAAGATTAAATATAACAAAGTTTTTGGTTATTATATTGAGATTAGTAAAGCAAACTTACACTTAATTCCTGAAGATGCGGGTTATGAGCGTAAACAAACGTTAGTGAATGCTGAACGTTTTATAACAGAGGAATTAAAAGAGAAAGAAAACTTAATTTTAAATGCTGAAGAAAAATCAATTCAGTTAGAATACGAATTATTTACTGAATTACGCCAACTTGTCAAAAATGAAATTCCTAAAATTCAGCAAATTGCAAAAGTGATGGCCTATTTTGATGTTCTTCAATCATTTGCCACAATTAGTGAAGAGAATCGCTATACACGACCAGTTTTAAATCGTGAGCATGTAATTGAAATTAAAGATGGTCGTCATCCAGTCGTTGAAAAAGTATTAAAAGAGACGCAGTATGTTGAAAATGACTGTATAATGCCAGCTGATTTATCGATTCTATTAATTACAGGACCGAATATGTCAGGGAAATCAACGTATATGCGTCAATTAGCTCTTATTTCCATTATGGCCCAAATTGGATGTTATGTACCGGCAAGTGTTGCAAATGTCCCAATCTTTGATCAGATTTTTACGCGAATTGGAGCAGCTGATGATTTAGTTTCAGGTCATAGTACGTTTATGGTTGAAATGATGGAAACGAATTATGCACTTGAGCATGCAACGAGAGATAGTTTAATTTTACTTGATGAAATTGGACGTGGAACGGCAACATTTGATGGAATGGCGTTAGCACAATCTATTATTGAATATGTACATGATAAAGTAGGAGCTAAAACATTATTCTCAACTCATTATCATGAGTTAACACAATTAGAAGAAAAATGTGATCATTTAGAAAATCGACATGTTCGTGCAGAAGAACATGAAGGGCAACTGATTTTCATGCATAAAGTGATGGAAGGACCGTCAGATAAAAGTTATGGAATTCATGTTGCTGAAATTGCAAAATTACCATCAAGTTTAATTGCCCGTGCAAAACAGTTATTAGATGTCTTAGAAAAAGATAAAGATGTGATTCAAACTTCATTAGATACTGCTGTGAAAGTGGAAGAGCCAAAAACTTTTGTTTCATCTGAGCCAACAGTTGAGTTACATTCAGTTGTTGAAGTTGAGCAAGGACAGTTATCGTTATTTGGGGTTGCAGAATCAATGAAAAAAGAAAAACCTAAAGTAGAAGTAAAAGTGGAGTATGTGAATCCATATGAAGATATTATTAAAGAGTTAGAGCAGATTGATTTATATCAATTAACCCCAATGCAGGCGATGAATGCGATGTATGAGTTAAAAGTGAAGATGAATCAAAGAAAGTAGGTGACGTATGGGAAAAATACAGCGTATGAGTGAGCAACTGGCCAATATGATTGCAGCGGGAGAAGTGATTGAACGTCCCGCTTCTGTTGTAAAAGAGTTGCTTGAAAATGCGATTGATGCCCAAAGTACGAATATCGAAATTCATTTACAAGATTCAGGTGTTCGCCAAATTAAAGTCATTGATAATGGAGAGGGGATGAGCGAAGAAGATGCTCATCTTGCTTTTGAACGCCATGCAACAAGTAAAGTTAAAACACAGTATGATATTTTTCGAATTCAAACGCTAGGATTTCGTGGTGAGGCCCTTCCCTCGATTGCTTCTGTTTCAGATGTTCATGTTAAAACATCTGATGGAGTGAGTAGCGGGCTACATTTAAATATTAAAGGCGGGGAGGTTTTATCGTCTAAGCCAGGTGTTATGCGTAAAGGAACGGAGATGGAAGTGAATCACCTGTTCTTCAATACACCGGCTCGCTTAAAGCATATTAAATCATTAAATACCGAACTGAGTCATATTACCGATTATATTAACAAGATTGCTCTTTCACACCCTGAGATAGCTTTTAAATTATTTAATAATCAGCGTCTGCTTTTTCAAACCAATGGTCAAAATAATTTACAAAGTGTGATTGCTAGCGTCTATGGATTTGATATTGCTAAAAAAATGATTCCTTTCTCAGCGAAAAGTGATGCTTATGAAATTTCAGGTTTTATTAGTGATCCGATTATCAATCGTGCGTCTCGAAACTATATGACGATTATTGTAAATGGTCGTGCGATTCGAAATTATAGCTTAATGCGCTCAATTTTAGAGGCATATCATACGCTATTACCAAAAGATAAGTATCCAATTGTTGTACTTAATTTGAAATTAGATCCAATTCTTGTCGATGTCAATGTTCATCCTGCTAAATTAGAAGTTCGATTCTCACAAGAAGAAGCTTTAAAAACATTTATTTATACAGAAATTAAAAAGGTACTAGGAGCTGTTGAGTATATTCCGCAAACTGAGTTACAGACTGAGGGAATTAAGGAAGTCGTAAAACCAATTCAACAAACATTAAGTTTTCAAGCGCCTACTCGTTTAACACCATCTGTGATGACTCAGTCGTTACCATCAGTGAAAGAGACAGTTATCTCAGGTTCAACAGATTCGCTGATTGAAGAAGTTAGAGAAAGCGATGAAGAAACAGAGGTAAGTGTGAAAAAGCCTATTCAAAAACATGAAGAGGTAGCCTTCAATCAGCCAGAAAGAGAAGAGCTTAAGGTAGTTGCACCAACTAAAACGAAAGAAGCGACATTAGATTTGTATTATATTGGACAACTACATGGGACTTATTTATTAGCTCAAAATGAAGAAGGATTATTTATTGTCGATCAACATGCTGCAATGGAGCGCGTTCAGTATGAAAAAAACTATCGCTCATTAGCTGATGTTAGTGGAGATAGTGTCGAGTTATTAATTCCTATTGTGTTAAAATATGCAGCAAATGAACTTCTACTTTTAAAAGAAGCTCTGCCTTCTTTAATTAAGTTTGGGTTTGAAATTGAAGAGTTTGGTGGTCAATCATTAGTCGTTCGTTCAATTCCAGTTTGGGCACAAAAGTTAGATGCCAAGTTAATTGTTGAAACAATTTTACATCAAATTATTTTAGATAATAAAGTTGATATTGGGAAACTACGTGAATCGGTTGCGATTATGATGAGTTGTAAAGGTTCAATTAAAGCTAACCAATATATTAATGATTATGAAATTAAGGAGCTGCTGCAAAGCCTTTGTTATTGTGAGCAGCCGTATACATGCCCACATGGGCGGCCAATTATCGTAAAAATTACGAAGTATGAAATAGAAAAATTGTTTAAACGTGTGATGTAGGTGAATAAAATGGATATATTATGTATCGTTGGACCGACAGCGGTTGGGAAAACAAAGATGAGTATTGAATTAGCGAAGCAATTGAATGGTGAAATTATTAGCGGTGATTCGATGCAAATTTATCGTGCAATGGATATTGGAACAGCCAAAGCAACGTTAGAAGAGCGTCAAGGAATTCCACATCATCTGATTGATGAAAAAAATCCTGATGAACCTTATTCTGTTGCAGCTTTTCAACAAACCGTTCGCGCTAAAATTGCAGAGATTCAATCACGTGGAAAACTTCCAATCATTGTAGGTGGAACCGGGCTTTATATTAAAAGTGTCTTATATGATTATGAATTTGCTAGTGAGTCAGAATCAAAAGAAGTAGATGAAGAAAAGTATGGTGATTTGACGAATGAAGAACTCCATGCTAAATTAGCTGCCATTGATGAAGCTGGAGCTAAAGAGATTCATCCGAATAATCGTAAACGTGTCATTCGTGCACTTGAGATTTATGAGACATCAGGTGTTAAAAAATCAGAAATGATTGAGCGTCAAGAACATAAGATGATTTATGATGCGTGTTTGATTGGATTAACTGATGATCGTGCTATTTTATATGATCGTATTAATAAACGAGTGGATGTGATGTATGAAACCGGGCTTGTCGAAGAAGTAAAATCTTTATTTGACCGAAACATCCCTGAAAATGCGCAGTCCATTCGTGCCATTGGATATAAGGAACTTTATGACTATTTTAAGGGCTTAATCTCTTTAGAAGAAAGTAAGGAATTGATTAAGCGTAATTCACGTCGCTATGCTAAACGTCAGTATACATGGTTTAATAATCAAATGGATGTGACGTGGTTTCATGTTAATGTGAATGATTTTGATCAGACGGTTAATGAAGTATTAACTTATATTAAAAATCAATAAAAAGGAGACGTATTGTTAATAGTAGATAAAAATTAATAGTAAGAGAAGTAATCTAAGTTAAAGATTGCTTCTCTTTTTTATGTTAAATAACTTTTTAAAAATAGATGGTTCAGATACATAAAGCGAAGTAAATTACGCATAATAAGATTATTGATTAAGTGAAAGAGAGGTATCTATATCAGATGGCACAGCATGTTTTAAAACAAAAATGGTATCAAAAAATTAGAATTGTAGAAGCGCAAACTGATTTAGGGCAAATGTATTATCTGATGGATGATGAACTCAATTTCATTCCTTATGTGAAAGAATATTTGAATATGATATAAGGGAGAGCAGAACGAGAAGTAGCACCTAATACCATCCGAACTTACTGTTATCTGTTGTGGTACTTTATTGTTTTTCTAACAATGAGGCGATAAAAGAACAAAATAAAAGGATAACTGCTATAGCTCCAAAACAGAGTTTTAGTGAGTTATCCAAGGATAAAGTGATTGAATCATTAAAGAGACGGATACAATCGTTAGAGGAAGAGAATAAAAAGTTAAAAAAAGATAATGCGTTGTTGTTAGGAAAACTATCAAGATTATAAAAGTCACTTTCTTTAGTTTGAGTTTTATTTTGGGATATTAAAAAAGCAGGCATCTTTACAATGTCTGCTTTTGCTATATTATCAATATTTTAAAAGTTCTTATAATTAAAAACAATATATTTTAACAAGAAAGAAATTGCTTTAAATATGTAGTTACTTTTTCTATATCCCCTTGTTTAGCGTAGTATTGAACCGCTATAACTTTAGAATGTCTCGTACATTTCACAAAATCAAGCCACTTATCTAAGATTATCCTTTCCTTATCTATAATTGGGCGTTCCTCTTTATACGCCGAAATCATTACAGGTTTCAAATCAATATCTTCTTGTATAAATTCCTGATACCATGCAATTTGATTTACAAAATCCCAAATATATACTTCATCAGCTGCTATATTGTAATCAAAAGCTCCAATTATTTCCTGGCTTTCATTAAACCGAGTATTATCTAAACTTAAATCCCCTTGAACGGCACCTTTAGGTAATGAGTGTAAATCATTTTTTAATTCCATCATCTTTCGCTTAAAAAGATTCATAGCCTCATTTAATACATCTTTATCATAATTTAAATCACTTAAGCAATCTATCGTTTGTGTGAACAGCTCTTCTTTTTCACAAATAGAACTATTGAATACATTTTGTTCATACTCAACAGACCAAGGGCCATCGTAGCCAAACTTAAGATTAAGCTTCTCACTTATTCGATGAAGTTTCCCTAGGAATTTTGCCAAAGAAACACAGACATCTTTAGTGAAGGTATCTTTTTCAATACCTTCTACATATGTTTCTAAAGTAAATAATCGACCATTCTTTTTAAGAAAATAATTTCGGTCTTCAAATTGAAATATTTTTGAAAAGGGAACTCCATTTTGTCTCATATTATTTACAAAGTTTCCTTGTGCGTTTAACTTACTTTCATTTAACCATGATTGTTGTATCTCTTTTAAAATAAGAGGCCCTTCAACTCCATTTAATAAATAGATCAGACTATGATTAGCGACATTATCTAATTGGCTAAATTGTGTATCTTTAATTATTTTTAAATCTTTTAAATCATTTAAAATTGACTCCATATTATATCCCCCTTATATCTATAAAACTATCATAACACAATTACCATTTAATACCGATAATGAGTTAGAATATTATTTATTTGTATTAAATAGAATCAAGTTTATAATTTATGTATCCAAAAATTGAAACTAATAATAAAAGCCTGTATCGTAACTTATAAAGTAATTCACGATACAGGCTTTTATTTACAATATATTACCTTGATTATCTACTTTTAATCGATGGTCTCTTTTTTTATGAACTAAATGCAATAGTCATATAAAGAAAAAAGCTCGCCAAACTAAATGAGGCAAGCTTTTTTATAGACTAATCGATAAAGGTGATGACATCTTCTAATGGTTTGCGTGGAGGTTGTGGTGGTGTGTTTTCTTCAGGTACACCTAATGAAATCATAGACATTAACTCATATCCTTCTTTTTCAAATCCAATTAATGCTTCAATCTGTTTTTTTGCATGAGTTGGTCCAGTCATATAGCAGGTTCCATATCCCATTTCAGTGGCAGCTAATAAGAAGTTTTCAACGGCAGCTCCAATGGCTTGAGCACCAGACTGTGGTGAAACTAAAACGTCTAGTATTTCTTGAGGCGCATCATTTTCTTTTAAAATTTTATATTCAATCATGTTATACTCACATCCATAGACTAAGATGACAACTGGTGCATGTTTAAAACAAGTGTAATAATTAATCACGCTCATATGTCTTTTATAATCTTTTTCATTTTTAGCAAGATTCCCAATGTTTTGATGACTTTCAGTGACGATATCTGCCATTTTATGAATGAGATCTTTATTTTGCAGGATGACGAAATGCCAGTTTTGCTGATGTTTAGGTGAGGGTGCATAAGTTGCTGCTTTTAACAGTTCAAGAATATCATTTTTAGGAATTTTAGTATCTTTAAATTGTCGTACACTTTTACGCTGATAGATAAAATCTAAATTTGCCATGACTCTGTCTCCTTTATAACATTCATTTAATATTAAACCGATTTTATATTGTTTTGAAGTATTTGTCAATTTGATGATTCAATGATGAGAAAAGATAGGAATACTAAAAGAAAGTGTATCGATATAAAAGTTTGTAAAGAAAAAAGACATATTATTAGTCTTTAATCAGTTCTAACAATATGTCTTTCATTTGATGAAGAGTAGAATTAATGCATTGTTCTAAATAAGCCAATGACTTTTCCCACAATTGTTACATTTTTAGCAATAATCGGTTCTAATAAGTCATTTTCAGGCTGTAAACGAATATAGTCTGATTCTTTAAAGAAACGCTTCACAGTTACTTCATGATCTTCTTCTAACATGGCAACAACAATATCACCATTTAAAGCATCTTGTTGTTGTTGAACAATAATTTGGTCACCATCATGAATTCCAGCATTAATCATTGAGTCACCACGAACATTTAACATAAATACTTGTTGGTTTGTTGGAATTAAATGTGTCGGAAGGGGAAAGAAATCATCAGGATTCTCAATTGCTTCAATTGGAGTTCCTGCTGTTACTTTACCAATGACCGGAACATTAATCACCGATTTTAATTCAATCACATTTGAAGCTTTTTTCGTTTCTTCTTCTTTAGATTCGGGCGATAAAATGACAATTCCTCGTGTCGTTGACTTATCTTTTCGGATTAGTCCCTTTTTTTCAAGTTGGTTTAATTGATTGTGAACTGAAGCAGTTGAGGATAATCCAACAGCTAGTCCGATTTCGCGAACACTTGGTGGATAGCCACGTTTATCAACTTCTTCTTTAATAAAATCAAGAATTGCTTGTTGGCGTTTAGTGATAGGTTTCATGTTCTCTGACCTCCTTCCATTTGATAAATTAATTATAACAGTAAATGGTGAATAAGGCAAACGTTTGTTCTTTTTTGTTGACATCGAACGAATGTTCTAATATAATGAAATTTGTAAATCGAACATTTGTTTTAAAAAGAGGGATTAAGATGTTTAATAAAATTTGTTTAACTATTTACTCATATCGTTGTTTAATCGGTGTTTATTTTTTTGGAATTGGATTATTAGGACTATGCTTCATTGATTTAGACGTAGCGCTAGAAAGTTTTAAACCTCAAACGATTATTCCTTTTTTAGAAGTTATTGCTTATCAATTGAAATGAAATTTGGTATATTAATGAGGGTATAATTAACGGAGGTGACGACATGTTAACAGCAGACAAATTAAATCGTCTCAATGAACTAGCAAAAAAGAAGAAACTTGGAACTATCACAGATGAGGAATTAAAAGAACAACAAGCCTTACGTGAAGAATATTTAATGACTTTTAGAGAAAGTATGAAAAATACAATTGAAAGTGTCCGAGTGATCGATCCAAATGGTGAAGATGTAACGCCTGAGAAATTAAAACAAATTCAGGCGAAGCGAAAATCTGAAGAGATTCATTAAAATAAAAAAGACCTTTTCTAAATTGAAAAGGTCTTTTTTATTATTATGCTTCTACGATTGAATCTGTAGGACAAACAGCTTCACAAGCACAGCAGTCGATGCATACATCTGCATCAACAACATAGATATCTCCTTCAGAGATACATTCTACTGGACATTCAGCAGCACATGAACCGCAAGCGATACAAGTATCTAAAATTTTACGTGGCATACTAACTACCTCCCTTACAAAAGTACGAGACAATTATAACATATCCTATCACCGTGTGTAATCCTTATTGATTAAACAAGTGGAAATAGTATGTATTTTCTTCGAATAATGGACAAAAAATGGATAAAAAGGGAAACTTTTATTTTTAGTTGCTTGTTAAAGGTGATTTCATGAATAATTTGAAGAAGAATAACTTTTTTTTCTAAAATATTGTAAAATTTTCGACAAAAGGGTATGATATAGATGGTATAAAAGGAGGTCAATAACGTGGAAAATAACATCTCATTACAATCAATTAATGCAATTCGTACATTAGGTATTGATGCAATTAATAAGGCAAATTCAGGTCATCCAGGAGTTGTATTAGGGGCAGCACCGATGGCGTACACTTTATTTACAAAGCATATGAATGCTAATCCAACTAACAGTAGTTGGTTTAATCGTGACCGTTTTGTATTAGCAGCGGGACACGGATCAATGCTACTTTATTCATTATTACATTTATCAGGATATAATGTAAGCATGGATGATATTAAGCAATTTCGTCAATGGGATTCTAAAACTCCAGGACATCCAGAGTTTGGACATACAGATGGTGTTGACGCAACAAGTGGACCATTAGGTCAAGGAATTCCAATGGCAGTTGGAATGGCGTTAGCAGAAAAGTTCTTAGCTAGCCGTTACAATAAAGAAGGATATCCATTAGTTGATCACTATAACTTTGTTATTTGTGGTGACGGTGACTTAATGGAAGGTGTCACAAGCGAAGCATCATCATTAGCAGGTCATTTAGGATTAGGAAAAGTCGTTGTATTATATGATTCAAATGATATCTGTTTAGATGGTGATTTAACCCAAAGTTTTACAGAAGATGTATTAAAGCGTTATGAATCTTATGGTTGGCATGTTCAACGTGTTGAAGATGGAAATGATATTGAAGCAATTAATGCTGCAATCGAATGTGCAAAACAAACGACAGATAAGCCATCAATCATTGAAATTAAAACAGTAATTGGTTATGGGTCAAAACTTCAAGGGACAAATGCTGTCCATGGAGCGCCATTAGGTGAAGAAGATAGTGCACATGCCAAAGCTCAATATGGATGGGGTCATGAACCATTCACTGTTCCAACAGAAGTATATACACACTTTGAGGAAACAATTAAATCTCGTGGACAAGAAGCCAATAAAGCATGGGATGAATTATTCGCGCGTTATTCAAAAGAATATCCGGAATTAGCTGAAGAGTTAACAAAGGCAATGAACAACGAATTAATCGTTGATTTAGCTGAAGTTATGCCTTCATATGAAATTGGACATTCACAAGCAACACGCGATACAAACAATGAAGCAATTAATGCGATTGCCTCTGCTATCCCTTATTTCTTAGGAGGATCAGCAGACCTTTCGCATTCAAATAAAACAAATATTAAAAATGGTGGAGATTTCTCAAAAGTAACACCAGATGGTCGTAATATCTATTTTGGTGTTCGTGAATTTGCCATGGCCTCAATTTTAAATGGAATGATGTTACACGGTGGAGTTCGCGTCTTTGGAGGAACATTCTTCGTATTCTGTGATTATTTGAAACCAGCGATGCGTATGGCAGCTTTAATGGGATTACCAGTAACTTATGTATTAACACACGATTCAATTGCAGTTGGAGAAGATGGTCCAACGCATGAACCAATCGAGCAATTAGCTATGTTACGTACCATTCCAAACTTCTCTGTTATTCGTCCAGCAGATGCGAACGAAACAGCAGCTGCTTGGCGCTTAGCAGTTGAATCTAAATCTACGCCAACAGCATTAATTTTAACTCGTCAAAACTTAACAACGATGGCTAATACGTCATATGAAGGTGTTAGCAAAGGAGCATACGTTGTTAGCGAAGCAAAAGGTGAGATGGATGGAATCTTAATTGCAACAGGTTCTGAAGTTAATTTAGCAGTTGCCGCTCAGGAAGCTTTAGCTAATGAAGGTATCCATGTTCGTGTCGTAAGTATGCCTTCAATGGATTTATTTGAAAAACAATCAAAAGAATACCGTGATTCAGTTCTTCCAAAATCAGTGACAAAACGTATGTCAATTGAAATGGGAGCAACATATGGATGGCATAAATATGTTGGATTCGATGGAGTTGTTTTAGGAATCGACCGTTTTGGAGCTTCTGCACCAGCGAACCAAGTCATCGAAGCTTATGGATTCACAGTAGAAAATGTTGTTTCTTTATATAAAGGTATGTAATAGCGAATTAAAAGATTGTTTCCATAAAGGAAACAATCTTTTTTATTCATGATTAGATGAGAATTGAGTCTATCTTTTTAGATCAAGTTAAAAATGTTAAAAGTCTTTGAGATATGACTTATATCTTTAAAAACGTTATCAAATAGTAGTAGATAGAATGGGTCTTTCACTCATAATGGCTTGACATATTGACCATAATCTAGTATAAATTGAGTATAATAGTGGTCTATTGAATAGTAAAATATGTTTGGAGGAAATAGATATGTTATATACTAACTGGTTATTCTGGTTATGGGTTATTATCGCATTATTAGTTGGAGCTGTTGTTGGATTCTTCGTAGCACAACGTCAATTAAAAAAATATTTACAAAAAAACCCACCTATTAATGAAGAAGTTGTTCGTACAATGATGATGCAAATGGGGCGTACACCTTCTCAAAAACAAATTAATCAAGTGATGAAACAAATTAACCAAAATATGAAATAAAAATTAGTAAAGCATTAAAGTGATACTTATTCATTTAATGCTTTTTCTTTTTCATAAAAAACATGAAATATTTCATGTTCCACAAAAAAAAGCCTAAAAGGCTATTTTTTTCTTATAATTGGTGTTTATGTGTCATATATTCATTAACAACAACGTCAAGTTCTTGGCTTTTTGCGACTGTTAATTCATGAACAATTCCAAGATTTTTAACTAATTCGTGTAATTCTGCTTTTACTTTTATAATGCGATCATAAAGCATTTGTGTTTCATTTGGCGTTGTATGTGTTGAACAGTTATTTGCTTTCATCTGTTTCCCCCCAATAGATTATTTTCTTATAAGAATGAAACTTTATTTTCAGTTCCGTTTAAAATGCGTTTATAATTTGGAATATGTTTGATAATGATTAGAGCTGCAAAGATTGAAAACATAATTTGTGCCGTTAAATCATAGTTACCGAACCAAATAATAATAACGGCAGCAATTGAAATAATCGTTGATGATAAAGACACCATTTTCCAAATTTTTAATGTAATAATAAAAATTACAAATAGTATCAAAAATAACATCGGTGAGTAAAATAATATAATCCCTGCACTTGTTGCAACTGCTTTTCCACCTTTAAAGTTAGCGAAAATTGGGTAAATATGACCGATTAAAGCAAAAACAGCAATAATTAATGGTGAAATAGTAGCTCCACCATAAGTGGCGATTAAGAGAGCTAATCCACCTTTTAAAATATCTAGAATAAAAACAACGGATCCACCTTTTTTACCTAAAACACGAAAGGCATTCGTGCTTCCTAGGTTTCCAGAACCATAGTTACGAATATCTTTTTGATAAAAAGTTTTCCCAATGACTAATGCGGAAGGGAATGATCCTAATAAATAGGCTATAATGATTAGAGCTATATTTATCATGTAAATCCTCCTTTTTTGTAGAAATATTATAGCATATAGTACGATAATATTAGTGAAATTTACAAAAAAAATATAAAAAACTTAATGTTCGACATATTTCACTATATAATTCGTAATCTAATTAATGTATAATACTTTTATTTTGTATAGAAATAAAAACATCAGTTCGATAATTTATAAAAATAATATCTTTTATTCTGTGTTAAAATCTTTTAAAATGAGATAATGGAAAGAGAAAGGAGTGTCATCATGTCGACGCACTTAAATTATAACGAAGATTCGATACAGGTACTTGAAGGATTAGAGGCAGTACGTAAAAGACCTGGGATGTACATTGGTTCGACAGATAGTCGTGGATTACATCATCTCGTTTATGAAATTGTTGATAATGCTATTGATGAAGTTTTAGCCGGTTACGGTAATTATATAAAAGTAACAATTCATGAAAATAATAGTATTAGTGTCCAAGATAGTGGACGTGGAGTTCCGACAGGTATGCATAAATCTGGGAAACCAACTCCAGAAGTGATTTATACTGTCTTACATGCTGGTGGTAAGTTTGGAACAGGCGGTTATAAAACATCAGGTGGATTACACGGTGTAGGGGCCAGTGTAGTAAATGCCTTATCTGAGTGGTTAGAGGTCACAATCAAACGTGATGGATCAATTTATCGTCAACGCTTTGAAAAAGGTGGACATCCCGTTACAGGATTAGAAGTGATCGGGAAGACGAAAGAAACAGGAACATTAGTCACGTTTAAGCCAGATCCAGAAATTTTCTCTACAACGGTCTATTCTTTTGATATTTTAAGCGAACGTTTACGTGAGTCTGCGTTTTTATTAAAAGGGCTAAAAATTGAATTAATTGATTTGCGTAATGATAAGCAAGAATCTTTCCATTACGAAGATGGAATTAAGTCATTTGTTAGTTATTTAAATGAAGGTAAAGATACGTTACATGAAGTTGTATACTTCGAGGGTGAGAGTCAAGAGATTGAAGTTGACTTTGCTTTTCAATATTCAGCAAGCTATTCAGAAAATATTTTATCGTTTGTTAATAATGTCCGTACAAAAGATGGTGGAACGCATGAAACAGGAGCTAAAGCTGTTTTAACGCGTATTTTTAATGATTATGCTCGTCGTAATGGCTTATTAAAAGAAAAAGATAAAAACTTAGAAGGTGCGGATATTCGTGAAGGATTAGCAGCTATTGTATCGGTTCGTATTCCAGAAGGCTTATTGCAGTTTGAAGGCCAAACGAAAGCGAAACTAGGAACACCAGAAGCTCGTTCAGCAGTGGATAATGTAATTGCTGAGAAATTAACATTCTTTTTTGAAGAAAATGGTGCCGTTGCTACACAATTAATTAAAAAAGCAATGAAAGCGGCTCAAGCTCGTGAAGCAGCTCGTAAAGCTCGTGAAGATGCACGTAGTGGTAAAACAAAAAAGAAAAAAGAAACGAATTTATCAGGTAAATTAACACCAGCCCAAACAAAGAATCCTCAAAAAAATGAGTTATTCTTAGTCGAAGGGGATTCAGCGGGTGGATCAGCAAAACTTGGACGTAATCGTGCTTTCCAAGCCATTCTTCCTTTACGTGGGAAAGTTATTAATACCGAGAAAGCGAAGATGGAAGATATCTTTAAAAATGAAGAAATCAATACCATGATTTATACCATTGGAGCAGGGGTCGGTCCGAACTTTGAATTAAGTGATGTTAATTATGATAAGATTATTATTATGACCGATGCCGATACAGATGGTGCTCATATTCAAGTGTTACTATTAACATTCTTCTTCCGTTACATGAAGGAATTAGTGGAAGCAGGAAAGGTTTATATCGCATTGCCACCACTTTATAAAGTTTCAAAAGGACAAGGTAAAAAGCAAATTATTGAATATGCATGGACAGATGAAGAGTTAGGTGCAGCAATTGCGAAGGTTGGAAAAGGTTATACCCTTCAACGTTATAAAGGTCTTGGTGAAATGAATGCAGATCAGTTATGGGATACGACAATGAATCCTGAAACACGAACATTAATTCAAGTAACCATCGAAGATGCTGCAGACGCAGATCATCGAGTGACAACACTCATGGGAGATAAAGTTGAGCCTCGTCGTGAATGGATTGAGCAAAACGTCGACTTTACCATGGAAGATGATTATGATATAGAGAGGGTGTAATATATGGACAAAGCTACCCAAGAACGTGTGCAGGTCATGCGTTTAGAAGACATTATGGGTGATCGTTTTGGACGTTACTCAAAATATATTATTCAAGATCGTGCATTACCAGATGTGCGAGATGGGTTGAAACCTGTTCAACGTCGTATTCTATATGCGATGTATAAAGATGGAAATACCTATGAAAAACCATTCCGTAAGTCAGCTAAAACTGTTGGTAATGTTATCGGTAACTATCATCCGCATGGTGACTCTTCAGTTTACGATGCGATGGTACGTTTATCCCAAGATTGGAAACTTCGAGAACCATTAGTTCAAATGCATGGAAATAATGGTAGTATCGATGGGGATCCCGCTGCTGCTATGCGTTATACAGAAGCGCGTTTGTCAGCTATTTCAGGACTGTTATTAAAAGATATTGAAAAAAATCTAGTTGATTTTATTCCAAACTTCGATGACTCAATGACAGAACCGACTGTTTTACCAGCATTTTTCCCGAATTTATTAGTAAATGGTGCAACAGGGATTTCAGCAGGGTATGCAACTGATATTCCTCCACATAATTTAGGAGAAATTATTGATGCTGTTATCTATCGAATGAATCATAAACAATGTGAGTTAGATGAGATCTTAACATTTGTTCAAGGACCAGATTTCCCAACAGGTGCAATTATTCAAGGTGAACAAGAGATTAAAAAAGCTTATACGACAGGAAAAGGCCGTATTGTTGTTCGTTCAAAAACTGAAATTGAACCTATTCGTGGTGGACGTGAGCAAATCGTTATTACTGAAATTCCATATGAAGTGAATAAGGCTAATTTAGTGAAGAAAATTGATGACCTTCGAATTGATAAAAAAGTTGAAGGAATCATGGAAGTTCGTGATGAGACGGATCGAAATGGGTTACGTGTCGTTATTGAATTGAAAAAAGATGTTAAATCAGAAACGGTGTTAAATTATTTATTTAAAAATACTGATTTACAAATCTCATATAACATTAACATGGTTGCCATTCATAACAAACGTCCTGTGTTAATGGGATTACTAGAACTAATTGATGCCTATATTCAACATCAAAAAGAAGTGGTAACTAATCGTTCAAACTTCGATTTGAAAAAAGCACGTGAACGTCAACATATTGTTGAAGGTTTAATTAAAATGGTATCTGTATTAGATGAAGTAGTACATATTATTCGTCAGTCAAAAGATAAAGCAGATGCTAAGAAAAATTTAATTCAAGCTTTCGATTTTAGTGAACGACAAGCAGAAGCGATTGTTATGTTACAGTTATATCGCTTAACAAATACAGATGTTACTGCACTTGAAAATGAAAACGAAGAATTAACAGCAACGATTGAGCGTCTAATGTCTATTTTAAGCAGTGAAACTAAATTACTAAAAGTCATTCAAAGTGAGTTAAAACAAGTTAAGAAACAATTTGAGACACCACGCCGTAGTGTGATTGAAAAGCATATTCAAGAGATTAAAATTGATGAAACAGATATGATTGTCAAAGAAGATGTTATGGTTGCTATTACAAAAGATGGATATGTTAAACGTACGAGCTTACGCTCTTACAATGCAACGAAATCTGATATTCCAGGAATGAAAGATGGCGATGAGTTAGTCGCTAAACTTCAATTAGATACATTACAAACATTAGTGATGTTTACGAATAGAGGAAGCTTTATCTACTTGCCTGTTTATAAACTACCAGACTTTAAGTGGAAGGACATCGGACAGCATGTCTCGAATTTAGTGACGATGGATTCAGAGGAAAAAATTATTGCTGTTTATGCTGTTTCTGACTTTAAGACAGAAGAGTATTTCTTCTTTACAACTAAAAATGGAATGATTAAAAAGACACGTTTAAGTGATTTTGAAGTTTCGCGTTATCATCGTGCCATGGTAGCGATGTCTATTAAAGATGATGATGAATTATTGTCTGTTATTCGTTGTACGTTTATGAATGATGTGATTATGGTCACTAGAAAAGGATATCTGTTAAAATTCAGTGATGATGAAATTACTCCGACAGGGCTTAAAGCGATGGGAGTGAAAGGAATCCAAATTGGATCCGATGATCAACTAATTAAAGTAGTTTTAGCGTCTGTTAATGATGAGTTACTTTTATTAACTCAACGTGGAAATATTAAAAAGTTAAAAGTAAAAGACATTGCGTTATCAACACGTAATAAAAAAGGATGTTTAGGTATTAAAACAATCAAATCAAATCCTCATCAATTTGTAGATTGTATAAAAGTTTCACCAAAACAAGAGGTTTCAATATTAACGATTGACGGAGCAACAAAATTAAATATGTCATTATTTAAACCTGTTGATTTAAATTCAGTTGGAACGAACATTGTTGACTCACCTGTTCTTAAATTTATAGTAGAAGATAATGAATAAAAAAATCGATTCTCATTTGAGAATCGATTTTTTTATTTACGGATGATGTTTAGCTATTAGAGAAGGTGGGAGGTAGGCTAATTTATCGTTTATCCTTAGCATTTTCAAGGAAATATTCATATTCATAAGATTCGTCTCATACAATCTTATGAGTATAGGAAGAGTAAAGACAAAAATGATGGTGATAAAATGGAAATGATTAATAAAGTTGAATCATTAATCTTTAAGCAAGCTTTGAATTATCCTCTTATTCAACTCATACAAAATAAAACCGTCATTGTAAATGATCGTTGCACGGTAGAAAATTTCACGGAGGAGTCTTGTATCTTAAAGACCCCTGATAATCAGTATATGATTTTTGGGGTAAATTTAAGAATCAAAGAGTATGGTGATTTAGTCATTCGAATTGAAAGTGATAGCATAAAAAAAATAGAAATAGTCGGTGATAAGAATGAATAACAAATGGTTAAGTATTTTCATTGCAAAAGTTCGAATTTTAGTGCCTTCTATGCGAGAAGTCACCCAACTCAGGCGACAAAACATTATGATTTATGGAGTTAAAAAACATCCAGATGGCTATTTGGTTACAATCCGTAAGGATGTAGCCAAACAGCTAGAAACACAATATCCTATAGCTTTAGAATTATCAATTTATCCTTCTATATTGAAGATTATTGTTCCCATTGTTGTGCTAACTTGTTTATTAATGATTCTAATGAATAAACATACGATTGGTTATCGAATTGATGGAAACTTAAATACTCAAGAACAAGAAGTTTTAGAATCGTTATTAGAGCCACATTTTAAACAAGTTGGACCCTTTCATTTTTTAAAAAGTGATCTTGCAGATATTAAGTCAGAACTTGATGAATACTATAATGAATATGTCTGGATTAATATTTATCGAAAGGGAACAGATATAGTCTTTGATGTTTATAATACGCCAGTTGATGAACGGGAAAATTTAGATGCGTACACTGACACACTCTATGCGAAACGTTCAGGACTCATTAAAAATTATAAAGTTTCAAGTTGTCGAGTATTAGTAGAGCAAAATCAAGTCGTTAAAGCAGGTGATCCATTAGTAACTTGTTACGTGGAGCAACCTAATACTGCTGAAATTATTCCTATTGAAAATACAGCTAAAGGAGAAGTATGGGCCGATACTTGGTATGAAGCAACGGTGACAGCAGAAAAAAGTTATGTAGAAGAAGGATATACTGCAAACAAGCAAACGACTTATGTTTTACATTTAGGTGGCATGGAATTTACGTTTCCGACTCAAGACATTACTTATGAAAAATATGATGAGGTAACAAAAGACTATAATCCATTATTTTTTATGAAAGAATCACCGCTTTATTTAGAAAAAAGACAATATTATGAAAAAAGTGATATAATAAAAGTAAACACTTCTGATGAGCTAAAAGCAAATCTTCTGACACTTGTCAAAAATTCTTTTAAAGAACAAACAGATGGTGAGTTTATCATAAAAAATTTGGAGATAATATCAGAAGAAGAGACAGAGACACAATTTATTTTTAAGTGTCATCTGACTATATACGAAAATATTGCATATTAGAGGAGCTGAATTATGAGTAAAGACCCTATTAAAATACCAGCAGTGTTTGAAACAATTGATGAAACCATCTCAGTTATTGGACATCATGATAAGCATTTGAAAATCTTTGAGGATTACTATAATGTAGAAATCTCACTTAGAGGTGATCAATTATATGTATTCGGTGATGAAAAGAAAGCTGACATTATTCGTCAAGTATTGTTAGCACTTGTTGAGTTACATCGAAAAGGTAAAGAAATTACAGAACGTGATGTACTATATGCAATAAAAATGAATGAACAACACCGTTTAGCTGAATTAGAATCTTTATTTGATGAACGCTATAAAATTATTAAAACGGTGCAAGGTAAAACCATTTATGCGAAAACGTTCAATCAAAAAGAATATTATCGTAAAATTCAAGACAATGATCTTGTCTTTGGAATTGGGCCAGCTGGGACAGGTAAGACATACTTGGCTGTTGTCATTGGTGTGGCATTACTTAAAAAGAATATTGTTCGTAAAATCATTTTAACACGTCCAGTTGTTGAAGCAGGAGAAAATCTAGGTTTCTTACCAGGAGATTTAAAAGAGAAGGTTGATCCATACTTACGTCCATTATATGATGCATTATATGATGTATTAGGGCTTGAACAAACTGAAAAAATGATTGAGCGCGGTATTATTGAAATCGCTCCACTCGCTTATATGCGTGGGCGTACGCTTGAAGATGCTTATATTATTTTAGATGAAGCACAAAATACAACAAAACAACAAATGAAAATGTTTTTAACACGTTTAGGATTCAATTCGAAAATGGTTGTAACAGGTGATGAGACACAAATTGACTTACCTAAACCAGTTAAATCAGGGTTGAAACACGCAAAAGAAATTTTGCACGATGTTAAAGGGATTGAGTTTGTTCAATTCGAAACAGTTGATGTCGTTCGTCATACGCTTGTTCAAAAAATTATTGAAAGCTATGAGAAGACAGGTGAATAAAAAGGAGCAACACACATGGCAGTAGATATCCAATTTTATAATCAAACGAATGAATCGGTTGAACAATACGAAGCAATGATTACGAAAGTTGTTCACGAAACAATTAAACAAGAAAATTTAACAAATGATATGTTAGAGTGCAGTTTCATTTTTGTTGATAATGAACAAATTCGTGAAATCAATGCAAATTATCGACAAAAAGATGCAGTAACAGATGTTATAACGTTTGCCATTGAAGATGAAATGCCAGGAGAAATTAAAATTCAAGGCGTTCCAATGCCACGAATGCTTGGTGATGTGTTTATTTCATTACCAAGAACACGTGAACAAGCTGAACGATTTGGACATTCATTTGAGCGTGAGTTAAGTTTCCTCGCTGTACATGGATGTCTGCATCTATTAGGCTATGATCATTTAGAACCTGAAGAAGAGAAAATCATGTTTGGTAAACAGGAGGATGTCTTAAATGCGCTCGGAATTCGACGTTAAAGAAGCACATTCCGTTAAAGCATTAATTAAATCTTTTCAACATGCCTTTTGTGGTATCTTGACATCTTTTGTAATAGGGCGTAATATAAAGGTCCACTATACAGCGTTATTGGTTGCTGTTTTAGGTGGCCTTTATTTTGGTATTAGTAAGCTAGAATTTCTCATTATTTTAATAATTAGTGCACAAGTGATTTGTTTAGAAATGGTCAATACAGCCATTGAACGAACAGTGGACCTAGTCACATCTGAATATCATATTTATGCCAAAATTGCGAAGGATGTTGCCGCAGGAGCGGTTCTTATCGCGTCGATTGTCGCGATTATTATCGGAGGAGTAATCTTCCTCCCATATATTTTTAATTAGTAGGTGAAGAGTTTATGAAAGAAAAGTACGCAGATTTAATCACAGCAGCAAAAGAAGCTTATAAAAATGCCTATGTTCCATATTCAAAGTTTCCAGTGGGAGCAGCTTTAAAATTGAAAGATGGGAGTATCATTAACGGAGCAAACATTGAAAATGCTTCATTTGGTTTAACAAACTGTGCTGAACGTTCAGCGTTATTTACAGCTTTTACAAAAGGTTATCGTCGTGACGATATTGAGGCAATTGCAGTTGTTGCAAATACCGATCGTCCAATTTCTCCATGTGGAGCATGCCGTCAAGTGATTAGTGAGTTAATGCCACAAGATGCACAAGTGATTTTATTAAGCAATAAAGATGAAGTGAAAACATATACCGTAGCAGAGTTATTACCATACTCATTCACATCGGAGGATTTATAATGAATAACGCAACATTCAAATCAGGGTTTGTTTCAATAATTGGTCGCCCTAATGTTGGAAAATCAACATTTTTAAATAAAGTATTAGGAAAAAAAATTGCAATCATGAGTGATAAGCCACAAACGACACGTAATAAGATTCAAGGGGTTATTACAGATCATGATTCACAAACTATTTTTATTGATACGCCTGGAATTCATAAGCCAAAGCATGAGCTAGGAAAATTCATGACAGATTTAGCAATCGGGACATTAAACGAAGTTGATGCTGTTATGTTTATGGTAAATGCAACGGAAAAACTAGGGCGTGGGGATCGCTTTATCTTAGAACACTTAAAATCAGTAAAGCAACCTGTGTTTTTAGTCATTAATAAAATTGATTTAATTACGAAAGAAGATTTATTAGCAGTTATTGCTGCCTTTAAAGAAGAACATGAATTTGCGGGAATTATTCCGATTTCTGCGAAGACAGGTGAAAATATTGATACGTTGCTTACAGTGATTAAAGAAGAGTTACCTGAGGGGCCACAATTTTATCCTTCAGATCATATTACCGATCATCCAGAACGTTTCATTATTTCAGAATTAATTCGTGAAAAAGTGTTACACTTAACACACGAAGAAGTTCCACATTCAGTTGCTGTTGTTATTGATAAAATTGAAAAAGTAGAAGGTCAAAATGTCATTGATGTAATGGCAACTATCGTTGTAGAGCGTCCATCTCAAAAAGGAATTTTAATCGGTAAAGGTGGAAAAATGCTAAAAGATATTGGAACGTTAGCGCGTAAAGATATTGTTAAATTATTAGGAACAAAAATTTATCTAGAGTTATGGGTAAAAGTGCAAAAAGATTGGCGTAATAAAAAATTGTACTTAAATGACTTTGGATATAGTGAAAAGGAATATTAATTCGACTTTTTAAGACAAAATCATAATAGACTCTCATAGATTTTCTTTTCAGAGCCATACTAGTTATAGGGGCAAAAATAAAAGCGTAGCTAGTAAGAAGGGATAATACATGAATAGTCTAGAATGGGAAGTCTTTAAACGTACAGGGAAAATTGATCATTATCTGTTAATGAAAGAGTCGGAGCATAAGTTAACGGTAGACAATTCTAATACTGAGTTCTCAGAAGAGATTGCTGATGTAAAGCCTGCTAAAGTTACAGAGGAGGAGTAATTGCGTGGCAATTGAGGTTGAAGGAATTATATTGAAGAGCTTTAATTATGGTGAACATCATAAAATTGTTAAAGTTCTTACTGAGAATCAGGGGGTTATTGGTGTTTTCGTACAAAATGCCAATAAAGTTAATACAAAAAAAAGTGCACTTGTTCAGCCATTGACTTGTGCACATTTTAATTTAAAGCCCTCAACAAATGCTAATAGTGATCTTTACTATGTGTATAGTGGAGACGTTATTAATTATTACTTAAACTTGAAGCTAGATTATGAAAATATGGCTTATTTTTACTTTATGATTGAATTGATTTTAAAAGGGATGTCAGAATCAGAATATAGTTCTTATGTTTATCGAATGTTGAAAAACTTTTTAGAAGCAGCTGATCAAGGTTACTCAGCTTATTTGTTAAGTCTTATTTTTCAGCTCAAAATGATGCCTATCATTGGGATTGCTCCTGTTATGGATTGTTGTGCAGTTTGTCGAAGTACAGAAAACATCGTCACGTTAAGTGTTCGTCAAGGTGGGCTAGTTTGTGCTAAGTGTTACATGCCGCAAGAACCTATTTTAATTGATGCGCCCCTTATTCCAATGGTTAGAGCTCTTTATAAAGTCGATATTGATCACTTACCTGAAATTGAGCTTGAAGAAGAGTTACTCAAGCCAATTGAACAATTTTTAGATGCTTATTATGACTCATATGCAGGATTACATCTCAAAACTAAAAAATTTATCAAAGAAATGTAAAGAAGAGCTTAACAGCTCTTCTTTTAATCTTAATACGCTAAAATAAGTGCGTATAAATTTAGGAGTTGCTGACGATATAGTACGAGAAGGTTACTAAAACGATTAGATTTTTATGAAATTCTTGCAATTTCGTCAGTGTTTTTCATGTTTTTGTATATTGTGTTTTAACTATTGATATACTATAATAGTAGTAGTATAATGCAATATTTATGTGAAGACGAAGAGTAGTACTTTTGAATATTTGAATGGTAGCGAGTCTGGGAAGGTGGAAGCCAGATTTCAAAATCTTAAGGAAGGGAACTTCTGAGCATAGTTAACAAAGTGGTAAAGTTACGAACTTTACAAATAGGGTGGAACCGCGGGAATAACTCTCGTCCCTATGCTCGTGGCATAGGTATGGGAGTTTTTATTTTCTCTATGTTCACGAACTAAAAGTTTGTTAAGTAAAGGAGCGTTAAAATGAGTCAAGTAACAATGGAAAAAATCGTAAATATGTGTAAGACACAAGGATTCGTTTACCAAGGAAGCGAAATTTATGGAGGGTTAGCGAATACTTGGGATTATGGACCTTTAGGTGTTGAATTAAAAAATAATGTTAAAAAAGCTTGGTGGAAAAAATTCATCCAAGAATCACCATATAACGTAGGGTTAGATAGTGCCATCTTAATGAATCCTCAAACTTGGGTTGCGTCAGGACACGTTGGAGGATTTAGTGATCCTTTAATGGACTGTAAAGCATGTAAGAGTCGTCATCGTGCAGATAAGTTAATTGAAGAGCATGGAGATGATATCGTCGCTGATGGATGGACAGAAGAGCAAATGATGGCTTACATTCGTGAACATAATATTGCATGTCCAGAGTGTGGGGCACATGATTTCACTGATATCCGCCAATTTGAATTAATGTTTAAAACACACATGGGTGTTGTTTCAGATGATAAATCAGCTGTTTATTTACGTCCAGAAACAGCACAAGGAATTTTCGTAAACTTCAAAAATGTTCAACGTACAAGCCGTAAAAAAATTCCATTCGGTATTGGACAAATCGGAAAATCATTCCGTAATGAAATCACACCAGGTAACTTCACATTCCGTACACGTGAATTTGAACAAATGGAATTAGAATTCTTCTGTAAACCAGGTGAAGATGGACAATGGTATGAATTCTGGAAACAATATTGCTGGAATTGGTTAGTAAACTTAGGAATGAACCCAGAGCATATCCGTCAACGTGAACATTCACAAGAAGAATTAAGTCACTATAGTAATGGAACATCAGATATTGAGTATAAATTCCCATTTGGTTGGGGAGAGTTATGGGGAGTTGCTAACCGTACAGACTTTGACTTAAAAGCTCATATGAAAGAATCAGGTGCAAACTTCGAATATCAAGATCCAACAACTAACGAAAAATATGTGCCATATTGTATTGAACCATCAGTTGGAGCAGACCGTGTCACATTAGCGTTCTTAATCGATGCTTATGAAGAAGAAACATTAGAAAATGGAGAAACACGTGAAGTGTTAAAGTTCCACCCAGCTTTAGCACCATATAAAGTAGCAGTTTTACCATTAGTTAAAAAATTAAATGAACAATCATTAGATGTGTTTGCAGAGTTATCAAAACATATGATGGTTGACTATGATGAAGCGGGAACAATCGGTAAACGTTATCGTCGTCAAGATGCAATTGGAACACCATTCTGTGTGACATTTGACTATGATTCATTAGAAGATAAGAAAGTAACAGTCCGTCATCGTGACACAATGGAGCAAGAACGTGTAGCAATCGATGAATTAGTAGAGTATATTACTTCAAGAATTCAATTCTAATTGCGACTAAATTAGATTAAATTTTCAAAAATTAAGACATTATAGGAAGAGGGTGAATTCCATGGGAAAGGGCCGAATTCCACAAGAGTTGTTTGATCAGGTCGTAGAAAAAAGTGATATCGTTGATGTCATTAGTGACTATGTACAATTGAGTAAAGCTGGAAAGAACTATAAAGGTTTATGTCCTTTCCATGGGGAAAATACCCCCTCTTTTGTCGTGTCACCTGATAAGGGGATTTACAAGTGTTTTGGTTGTGGAGAAGGAGGAAACGTTGTTTCATTCATCTCTTCAATCGAAGCTATTTCATATCCTCAAGCCGTCTTAAAACTAGCAAAACGTGCCGGAATTGAAACGAATATTGTTTTACAATCTGATGAATCTGTTCAGGACGCTAAGTTTAAAAATGAATTTGATATTTTAGAGTTTGCTAAAGGGTTTTATCATTATTACTTAAATCATACAAAAGAAGGAAAGGTTGCTTTAGCTTATTTACATGATCGTGGAATGAGTGATGAGACCATTACTAAGTTTGGAATTGGACTTGCTCCTTCGTATTCCGATGCCTTAGTAAAAACATTAGTAAATAATCGCTATTCATTAGACGTAGCGATGAAGTTAGGGCTACTTAATGAGCATAACGGACAATATTACGATCGATTTAAATCGCGTATTATGTTCCCAATCTTTGATAAGATTGGTCACGTTGTTGGATTTAGTGGTCGTGTTTTTTTAGAAGGTGATACCAACTTAGGAAAGTATGTTAACTCACCTGAGTCACCAATCTTTCAAAAAGGAAAATTGATTTATCACTTAAATGACGCGAAACTTGCGATTCGTCGTCATAATCGTGTTTTATTATTTGAAGGATTTTTAGATGTTATTTCTGCTGTTGAAGCAGGATTTGTTGAGTCAGTTGCAACGATGGGAACTGCCTTAACTGAAGATCATAGTCGTGAACTTCGCCGCCTGACCGATCAAATTATTTTATGTTTTGACGGTGATAAAGCAGGACTTGCTGCGGCAAATAAAGCAATTCCTATTTTAATGGCACAAAACTTTTCAGTTAGTGTTGTTGAAATTCCAAATAAAATGGATCCAGATGAATTTATAAAAACATATGGGAAAGAGGCTTTTGCAAAGTTAATTGATCAAGCCATTCCAGCTATCGACTATCAATACCGTTATATTAAAAGACAATTTAATTTAGAATTTGTTAGTCATCGTGAACAATTTAAACGTCAAATTTATCATTTTGCCTATACGCTGCAAAGTCACACGCTACAAGAGTTAATTTTGAAAAAATTAGCGTATGATATTTCAATAGGTGAGCAAAGTATTTTACAGGAGTTCAATAGTGGCAAAAGTCAAGTGTATAAAAATTCCAATATTAACAACAATAAAAACGAAAACCGACAGATACAATCAAGACAATTGCGAGATACTAAATATGAACGTTCTGAAAAAATGTTAATTCACTACATGTTAAAGGAAAGACGTGTCGCTTTACAGGTAGAAAAAGAGCTAAATGGTTATTTGAACGATCCAACACGTCGTAATATCGTCTTATATATTTTAGATTATTATACGACGCACGAAACGATGAACTTACAATACTTCTTGAATTGGATTGATGAAGCATTAGTGAAGCCGATTACAGACATTATATTTGAATGCGAATCACTCCCACCTCTTGGAAGTGATGAGGTCATTCATGATTTGATTTTTGTCGTTAAAGAATATGTTTATAAAGCTCAAATGGAGCAATTAAAAAAACAAATTAGTGAAGCAACATTAGATCACGAGAAATTGGAATTACTAGGTAAAGTAAATCAACTCAAACAGCAGTTTGGGAAGTAGAAGGAGTGGTTTTATGTCAAATCCGGTACTTGATGAAAAAAAGATTTTAGAAATCAATAACCAACTAATTAAGTTAGGAAAAAAACGTGGTTATTTAACATATGATGAAATCAATAATAACTTTGAGCAAGTTCATTTAGACCCAGAAATGATTAGTTCGTTTTTAGATTTATATGATGCTGAAGGAATTGATATTGTTAAATCAGAAAAAATTGTTGAGCCAGAAGCAGAAGTAGCTGAAGAAGATGATACAGTTTTAATCTTACCTGATTTTGATACGGAAGAGGGTGACGATGCAATTCCAGCTGATTTTAATGCGGAAGATGAAGTAGACTTAGAAGAAAAATTTGATGATTTTGAGTTTACGGCACAATTTAAAATTAATGATCCAGTTCGAATGTACTTAAAAGAAATTGGACGCGTTGAATTATTATCTAGCCAAGAAGAAATTAATTTCGCGAAGAAAATTGAGCGTGGAGATATTTCAGCTGAAATTTTAGAATTACGTCGTCGTAATGAACCACTTCCAGCTGAATTATTAGAGCGTATTGAATCATTAATCAAAGATGCTGGAGAAGCCAATGACGGAAATGAATTCTTAATTGGAATCACAGAATTAAGCGATGAAGAATCACGTCGTGTGATTCATGAAGGTGAGTATGCTAAAAAACGTCTAGTAGAAGCTAACTTACGTTTAGTTGTTAGTATTGCAAAACGTCATGTTGGACGCGGAATGTTATTCTTAGACTTAATTCAAGAAGGTAACATGGGATTAATCAAAGCGGTAGAAAAGTTCGATTATCGTAAAGGATTTAAATTCTCAACTTATGCAACATGGTGGATTCGTCAAGCAATTACTCGTGCGATTGCTGACCAAGCTCGTACAATTCGTATCCCAGTTCATATGGTTGAAACAATCAATAAGTTAGTACGTATTCAACGTCAATTAGTTCAAGAATTAGGACGTGAACCATTACCAGAAGAAATTTCTGAAAAAATGGGAATCTCACCTGAAAAAGTTCGTGAAATCTTAAAAATCTCTCAAGAACCTGTTTCATTAGAATCACCTGTAGGTGAAGAAGATGATTCACATTTAGGAGATTTCATTCCAGATGCAGATGCATTATCACCATCTGAGTTTGCTTCGAATGAAATGCTTAAAAAAGAATTAGATGATGTATTAGAAACATTGACTGACCGAGAAGAACGTGTCTTACGTTTACGTTTTGGCTTAGAAGATGGTCGTACACGTACGCTTGAAGAAGTAGGAAAAGAGTTTGGAGTTACTCGTGAACGTATTCGTCAGATTGAAGCAAAAGCATTACGAAAATTACGCCATCCTTCTCGTAGCCGTCGCTTAAAAGACTTCATGGAAGAATAGGATTCGATAGTATGAATTACGATTTATCGTTACGTTTACAAACATGTTTAAATGCTCTAGCACCGCTACAAACTGTAGCGGATGTTGGAACGGACCATGCATACCTACCTTGTGTAGGTATTTTAAATGGTCAATTAAAAAAAGCGATTGCCGCTGATATTGGAGTTGGTCCTTTAGAAGCAGCAAAAGCAACGATTAGTCGTTATCGTTTAAATGAACAAATTGAAACAAGACTAGGACCAGGATTAACTGTATTAAAACCTTCGGAAGTTGAGGGAGTTGTCATTGCAGGAATGGGTGGAAAGTTAATTGTTTCGATTTTAGAAGAGAATGTGTCATTAACCCGATCATTTGAGCGACTAGTCTTACAACCAAATATTGATGCGAATTTATTACGTGCTTGGCTTTCAAATCATCAATTTGAGATTATTGATGAAAAGATTGTTCTAGATGAAGGTAAGTTTTATGAGGTAATCGTTGCGACACCTGTGGATCAATCGATGGCCTACAATGAATTAGATATTGAATTTGGTCCGATTTTAAGGTTAAATAAGACGAATGATGTCTTTCATGCAAAATGGAGTAAAGAATTTGCTAAAAACGAATCTATCATTGAACAATTACCTGCTGATCATCCACGAGTTGAAAGCTTAAAGCAACGTCAAGCTTTATTAAAAGAGGTGTTATAAATGAGTCTTAATATTTCAGATGTCATTAAACAGTTAGAGACGTTATTTCCAAAACATTTAGCCTATGATAAAGATCCGATTGGGTTACATATTGGAAATGTGAATCGTCCATTAACAAAAGTTTTAGTAACGCTTGATGTCACTAAAGCAGTGGTAGAAGAAGCCATTGAAGTTGGAGCAAATTTAATTGTAGCGCATCATCCGTTTATTTACCGTCCATTAGCTTCAATTAATACGAATACTCCAAAAGGTAAAGTGGTGGAACTCTGTATTAAGCATGATATTTGTGTTTATTCCATGCATACTAATTTTGATATTGCTAAAAATGGGATGAATGATTGCTTGGCTAATGCTTTAGGTTTAATGAATATTAAGCCTTTGATTCCAACTAAACGTGAGGAATATTCAAAAATTGCGATTTATGTTCCAACTACACATGCTGATATGATTCGTCAAGTGATGGGAGAAGTAGGAGTCGGACAAATTGGTGCTTATTCACACTGTACTTTTACAACCTCAGGAACAGGATCATTTAAACCATTAGAAGGTAGTCAACCGTTTATCGGAAAAAGTGGAGAAATCGAATATGTGGATGAAATGAAGATTGAAGGGGTTGTTCCGACCGCTTCAATTCATCAGGTCATTCAAAAAATCAAGGCGGCTCATCCATATGAAGAGATGGCTTATGATGTCTATCATTTAAATGTAACAATGCCAAATTCGCAGTATGGGCTTGGACGTATTGGCCAACTTGAACAGCCAATGGAAGCAGCTGATTATATCCAATATGTTAAACAATCACTAAATGTTTCACATGCCCGCTTTGTTGGGAATTTAAATAAAAAAATTAAGACGGTTGCTGTTATTGGTGGAAGTGGGTCAAGTTATATCGGGCCTGTTAAAGCTAAAAAAGCAGATTTATTTATTACAGGTGATGTTGGCTTTCATGATGCTCAAGATGCACTAGATATGGGATTAAATATTTTAGATGTAGGTCATCATGCCGAGTGTGTTATGAAACAACATGTAGCTCATTTATTAAATGAGTTAATGGGAGAGATTGCATTAGCTTCACAGTTAAGTACAGAGCCTTTCCAATTTGTGTAGTAAATTTGAAAAAATGGCTAAATCTCATAAAATATTGTACATTTTTCATGAGAATGTATATAATAGAGGTAAGAAAAATAAAAAAACGTTGAATAAGGCGTAGTAATAAGGAACTTGCTATTAAGGGAGAGAGTGTCTAGGACTGGAAGCACTCTTATAGTTAAACTCATGAATTCACCTTGTGAGTGATGCTAATCACATCCGGTTGCGGCCGTTATCCGTTTTGAGAGGCTAAGAATTTATCTTAGCAATAAAGGTGGTACCGCGTGTGAAACGTCCTTTTTTAAGGACGTTTTTTTATTTTTTAAAAAACAGTTTGGAGGAATTAAGATGCTAGATCGATTAAAACAATTACAAGTCGAAGCTTTATCAGAAGTAGCAAATACAACTGATTTAAAAGAATTAAATGATCTTCGCGTAAAATACCTAGGAAAAAAAGGTCCAATTCAAGAAGTTATGAAAAACATGAAAGATATGGCACCAGAAGAACGTAAAAGTGCTGGGCAAGTATCAAACGAAGTTAAATCTGTGATTTCACAAGCAATTGAAGCTAAAAAAGCTGAGTTAGAAGCTTTAGCTATTCAACAACAGTTAGCAAATGAAACAATTGATGTCACATTACCAGGACGTACAAACTATATTGGTGTTGTTCATCCATTACAAGCAGTGACGAACGAATTAGAAGCTTTATTTATCTCAATGGGATACACAGTTGAAGAAGGTCCAGAAGTAGAGTGGGATCATTATAATTTTGAACTTTTAAACTTACCTAAAGGACATCCAGCTCGTGATATGCAAGATTCATTCTATATTACTGAAGAGTCTTTATTACGCACACATACGTCACCCGTACAAGCACGTGTTTTAGAAGCAGCTAAAGGTCAAGGACCAATCAAAATTATCTGCCCTGGTAAAGTATATCGTCGTGACGATGATGATGCGACTCACTCACATCAATTTACTCAAATTGAAGGATTAGTTATTGATACAGATATTACAATGGCTGACTTAAAAGGGACATTATTAGAATTAGCTCGTAAAATGTTTGGTGAAGATCGTGAAATCCGTTTACGTCCATCATTCTTCCCATTTACTGAACCATCAGTAGAGGTTGACGTAACATGCTCAAAATGTTCAGGATGTGGATGTAACATCTGTAAAGGAACAGGATGGATTGAAATTTTAGGAGCAGGGATGGTGCATCCAAACGTCTTAGAAATGTCAGGATTTGATTCTAAGAAATATCAAGGATTTGCATTCGGTATCGGAGCAGAGCGTATCGCCATGCTTAAATACGGAATTGAAGATATCCGTAACTTCTACACAAATGATTTAAGATTTATTAATCAGTTTAAATAAGATTGAATGGAGGCCATATAGATGTTAGTTTCAGTGAATTGGTTAAGTCAATATATTGATTTAAGCGATATTGATCCAAAAGATTTAGCAGAAAAAATTACAAGAACAGGGATTGAAGTAGAATCAGTTAATGTATTAGCAGATGCAACAAATGTTGTCATTGGTTATGTTGAAGAACGTGTACAACATCCAAATGCGGATAAATTATCAGTATGTCAAGTAAATGTTGGTGGAGAAGACGGTGTTGTTCAAATCGTATGTGGTGCGAAAAACGTAGCGGCTGGACAAAAAATCATCGTGGCTAAACCAGGAGCTGTTTTACCAGGAAACTTTAAAATTAAAAAATCAAAACTACGCGGTGAAGAATCTAACGGAATGTGTTGTTCATTAAAAGAGTTAGGGATTGAGCAAAAGTTAGTTCCTCAAGCGTATGCAGATGGAATCTTCGTTTGTGCAGATGATGCTCCAGTTGGAATGGATGCATTAGAATATTTAAAATTCCATGATACAGTGATTGAGCTTGGATTAACGCCAAACCGTATGGATTGTTTATCAATGTATGGCGTTGCTTACGAAGTAGCTGCTATTTTATCACGTGACGTTAAATTTGATGAAGTAACAGTGGCAGAAGTAGCAGAAGCTGCTAAAGACTTAATCAAAGTTAGCTCAAAAACTGAGAAAGCACCACTTTACTTATCACGCGTCGTGAAAAATGTTGAAATCAAAGAATCTCCACAATGGTTACAAGCTCGTTTAATTGCTGCGGGAATGCGCCCTAAAAACAATGTTGTTGACATTACTAACTACGTGATGTTAGAAATGGGGCAACCATTACATGCGTTTGACTATGATACAATTGCTTCTAAAGAAATCGTTGTTCGTGAAGCGGTGGCTGGGGAAACAATCAAAACATTAGATGGTCAAGATCGTGAATTAGCAGAAGGAGATATCATCATTACAGATGGTCAAACACCAATTGCCATTGCTGGTGTTATGGGAGGCGAAACAACAGAAGTAACGGATAATACAACGAATGTATTAGTAGAATCAGCTTTATTTGATCGTTTATCTGTTCGTAAAGCATCAACTCGTTTAGGATTACGCTCTGAGTCATCAGCACGTTTTGAAAAAGGAATTGATCCAAAGCGCACAGAATTAGCGATTAATCGTGCGGCACAGTTATTAGCTGAATTAGCAAATGGACAAGTTTGTGAAGGAATTGTTTCATATGATGAGTTAACTGTTGAACCAGTCAGCATTTGTATCACAGCTGAAAAGATTAATTCAGTTTTAGGAACAAATATGAGTAATGAAGAAGTAGCAAATGTTTGGACACGTTTAAACTTTACTTACGATTTAAACGATGATATGTTCACGGTTCATGTGCCATCTCGTCGTTTAGATATTACAATTGTTGAAGATTTAATTGAAGAAGCGGGGCGTATTTACGGATATGATAATATTCCAACAACGCTACCAGCAACAGATATTAAAGGTGGTTACAAACCAATTCAATTACTGCGAAATCGTGCTCATCAAACATTAATGGCATGTGGGTTAACACAAGTTATTACTTACTCATTAACAAGTGAACAAAAAGCTGAGCAATTCTTATCTCTTCCAGAAAGTAAAAAAGAAGTAGTAAAACTAGCAATGCCGATGAGTGAAGATCGTTCTTACTTACGTCAATCAACAATTCCTCAATTATTAGAAGTTGTTCGTTATAACAATGCGCGTACGATTGAGAATGTAGCGATTTATGAAATTGGAAAAGTATATGGTCAAGAAAATGGAACATACACTGAAGAAACAAAGATTTCAGGTGCTGTTACAGGTAAAATCATTACTAACAAATGGCAAGGAAAAGTTGAAAAAGTAGATTTCTATGTGGCGAAAGGTTATGTGGATGCTCTTTTAACTGAGATGGGACATTTAAATGTAAGCTACCGTCCAGTGAATGTAGAAGAATATCAAGAGTTTCATCCAGGACGTGCAGCTATGGTTTATGTGAATAATGTCCGAGTAGGGGTAGTTGGACAAGTTCATCCTGAGCTACAACGTGAGTTAGACTTAAACGAAACATATGTTTTTGAATTATCATTAGATGTATTATTTGGATTAGAGACGACAAAATCAGCTTATGAAATGGTGCCAAAACATCCAGGAATGACACGTGATATCGCCTTAGTGGTTAATCGTGACGTATTAGCAGATGAGTTAGTTCAAACAATTAAAAAAGCTGCTAATAAGCTATTACAAACAGTTGAAGTCTTTGATATTTATGAGGGTAAAGGTGTAGAAGAAGGAAAGAAATCAGTTGCCATTTCACTTTATTATTTAGATCGTGAAAAGACGTTAACAGATGAAGATTTACAACCGACACATCAAAAAGTATTAAACGCTTTAACAGAAGAACATAACGCTGTTTTACGTGGATAATTTGAAAGGGGAGCAAGTATCTAGAGCTTGTTCCCTTTTTAACAATAAAGTAGTGAAAAAATTTTCAGAAATTTGTATGATTGGTTATAATAGAAACAGACTATGACATGAGGTGACAAAATGACGGATATTAATTTAAAGCAATTAAGAGATCAAATTGATGAGATTAACTTACAACTTTTACATTTATTAAATAAACGTACTAAATTAGTAGAGGCTGTTGGACGTGAAAAAGATAAACAAGGATTAAAAAAACATGATCCCGTTCGCGAGCAACAAATTATAGAAAAATTAAAGCAAGTCAATGAAGGTCCAATGACAGATGAAATGATGGTTCATATCTTTAAAGAAATTTTTAAAGTAAGCGTCAAATTACAAGAAGAAAAAAGTCATCAAAAAGGATTGTTAGTTTCACGTAAAAATCAAGAACAAGATACAGTGATTGATGTTTGTGGAGATGCAATTGGAAATGGTGAAGTCACTTATGTGTTTGGGCCTTGTAGTATCGAATCGAAAGAACAAATCGAACAAGTAGCATCTAATTTAGTGGCAAAAGGGCTGAAATATATTCGTGGAGGCGCATTTAAACCACGTACATCGCCATATGACTTCCAAGGTCTTGGAATTGAAGGCCTGCAAATTATGTCTGAAATCGCAAAAAAACACGGTTTACGTGTGATAAGTGAAATCATGGATGCAAGTGATTTAGAAGCTGCTTTACCATATTTAGATGTCGTTCAAATTGGTGCACGTAATATGCAAAACTTCTCATTATTAAAAGCAGTGGGACAGATTAATAAACCTGTTTTATTAAAACGTGGATTAAGTGCAACGATTGAAGAGTTTGTGAATGCAGCAGAGTATATCACTATGCATGGTAACCCTAATGTCATTCTTTGTGAACGAGGAATTCGTACTTATGAAAAAGCAACGCGTAATACATTAGATATTTCAGCAGTTCCAATTTTAAAGCGTGAAACTCACTTACCAGTGTTTGTTGATATTACACACTCAACGGGACGTAAAGATATTTTACTTCCAATTGCAAAGGCCGCATTAGCCGTTGGTGCAGATGGAATTATGGCAGAAGTTCATCCAAATCCTGTTATTGCTTTATCAGATGCTAGTCAACAAATGAGCTTGGAAGAATTTGATGTATTTTTCAAAAATTTATTAAAATAGAATAACTTAAAAGATTCTTGCCTATAATAGAATTAATCATCAAAAGCAAGCGGTTTAAAAATGTAAATTTTCATGAAGTTATTGATAAATCAAATTATTTTCGATAAAATGAATGATGTATCGGAGATTGTGCAGGTGTTAGCGCTTGCAAAGTCGTACTTTGTGAGTTAAAATGATAGATAGGTACAGGAAAATTTTTACATATAGGAGTTGATTTTATGTCAAAAGTGACAATTTATGATGTAGCACGTGTTGCTGATGTGTCATTAGCTACAGTGTCTCGCGTTTTAAATAATCCAGAAAAAGTAAAACCCAAGACTCGTGAACGCGTTTTAGCAGCGATCAATGAATTAGGGTATCGTCCAAATGCAATTGCACGTGGATTAGCTAGCCGCCGTTCGACAAATGTTGGATTAATTGTTCCAACATGTTCACGTGCATCTGTATCAGAAATGATTGATGGGGTAGCAGACATTGCTGATAAATATCGTTATTCAGTCTTTTTAAACGTAACACATAATGAAAATGATATTGCGACAAATGTATGGCAAAATATGATCGCCTCTCAAGTAGATGGTGTATTAATGATGGCAGATAAAATTAGTGATGAAGAAATCGAACGTTTAGCAAATGATACAGTTCCAACCGTTTTATTATCAGTTAAAGATTTAGATGGACGTTTACCAGCTGTTTTAATCGATTACGAATTAGCTGCTTATGAAGCAACTAAAAAATTAATTGAAAACGGAAATAAAGATATTGCTTTTATTACTTCAAATTCATACTATGCAATGAACGACTTAAAAGAACAAGGATATCGTCGTGCATTAGAAGAAGCTGGACTTGAGCCACGTATTTTAGGATTATATAATAAATTTGAAAATTCTTTAGATTCATTTAAAGACTTCTTTGCGAATAATGAGGCACCAGATGCTGCATTAGCTGTTCGTGATTCAGTTGCAGTTATGTTCATGAATGCTGCTATTGAGCATGGAATTAGTGTTCCAGATGAGCTGGAAATCATTGGGTTCCAAAATACTAAATATGCGATTATGTCACGTCCACAATTAAGTACAATCAATATTCCGACATATGATATCGGAGCTGTTGCGATGCGTTTATTAACAAAATTAATGAAAGAAGAGGAAGTAACTGAAACACAAATCACACTACCTCATTCATTTGTTTGGCGTAATACAACAAAATAAGGTTGACAGTATCCTACACAATTTGTTATAATCCAAGCATTAATAATAGTGCAATGATAAGAATTAAGTAATGGTTATGGATGACAGTATCAGAGACTTAGTGGATGGTGAGAACTAAGGCAGAAATAATCGTGAATTACACTCTTGGAGCATGTTCGTATGAACCGGTCTTTACCGTTATCAAATTGAGTGGTTAAATCATAGATTTAACAAGTTGGGTGGTACCGCGAATTTTCGTCCCTTCATTTTATCTTTTTTAGATGAAATGAAGGTTTTTTTGTTAGTCGTTCTTCTTTTTCGTAACGCGAAAGTTAGAACGACTATACACCTGCAGAAGGCAGGTGTTATCTATTATATAGGCTAAGCTAAGCCGATTTTTAGTTCGAGAAAAAATTTGAATTATATAAGTCCAGATAAATTTTCTTCATAGAAAATTTTTATCTGGACTATAGTTGGCCTTGAACTTAAAAAGGACTAGAAACTGAGTATGATTCTGAAAATGTAGATTATTTCTCTGTTTTTATATAGAAGAAGGTTTACTTTAGCGTAACTTATCCTGAAGGTTAGAATATCTAATGAGTTTAAGATAGTCTCTTGAAGGATTATTAGTCCAACTTGTATAATTTTTGATTAAAGAATTAATTTGATATTTACTGGTAAATTGGTTTTGATTTTAAAGCTTTGAAGGATACTAATGTATCTAAATAGTTCAATTAGACGAGGTGAAAGTAATGAAAAACGAATTCTTAAAAGAATTAGAGTGGCGTGGGTTAATTAATGACTGCACGGACTTAGAAGCATTAGACGTATTAATGGAAGAAGGTAATATTACATTATACTGTGGATTTGACCCAACCGCAGATAGCTTACATATCGGATCTTTATTACCAATCTTAACGTTAAAACGATTCCAGATGGCTGGACATAAACCATTACCATTAGTAGGTGGAGCAACTGGATTAATTGGAGATCCAACTGGTCGTTCAGCTGAGCGTCAAGAAAATAGCCATGAAACAGTTATCAAATGGTCAGAAAGTATTAAGCGACAATTATCACAATTCATGGAGTTTGGTGACCAAGCAAATTCAGCTGAATTAGTAAATAACTATGATTGGACATCAAATTTAAGTATGATTGAATTCTTACGTGACTTTGGTAAGTACTTTAACATTAACTACATTTTAGCTAAAGATACAGTATGTTCACGTTTAGATCATGGAATGACATTCACTGAGTTTTCATATACAATTTTACAAGGAATGGACTTCAAACATTTATTTGAAACGAAAAACTGTGTCTTACAAATTGGTGGATCTGATCAATGGGGTAATATTACATCAGGATTAGAATTAATTCGTAAAACAATTGGTCACGAAGCAAAAGCAGTTGGATTAACAATGCCATTAGTAACAAAAGCTGATGGAACAAAGTTCGGAAAAACTGCAGGTGGAGCTGTTTGGTTAGATCGTACGAAAACAACTCCTTATGAAATGTACCAATTCTTAATTAACACAGCAGATGAAGATGTAATTAAATTCTTAAAATACTTTACATTCTTATCAAAAGAAGAAATCGAAGCAATCGAGGTTGAATTTAAAGCTGCTCCACATGAGCGACTTGCACAAAAAACATTAGCTAAAGAAGTAGTAACAATCGTTCATGGGCAAGAAGCTTACGAGCAAGCATTGAAAATTACTCAAGCGTTATTTAGTGGAAACTTATCAGCATTAACAGCTGAAGAAATCGAAGTTGGATTTAAAGATGTTCCTTCAGTTGAGTTAGCTGAAGATCTTAACTTAGTGGATGCGCTTGTTTTTGCTAAAGCAGCAAGCTCAAAACGTGAATCACGTGAATTTATTAATAATAACTCAATCTCTATTAATGGAGAAAAAGTGAATGATTTAGAGTTTATCGTGTCTAAAGATAATGCTATCGGTGGAAAGTTCACGGTTATTCGCCGCGGTAAGAAAAAATATTTCTTAATTAAACATGTTTAATAATGCAAAAAGAAGGTCGATTGACCTTCTTTTTTGTATGAATTTTAGATTAATTAAACATTGTTATAATTTTCCATAATGTATTATATTTATATAAGCTTAATAAAGGGGGAGCAATAGCTATGAATGATATAACAATAAAAGTTGCAACAATAGAAGATATATCTGCGATTATCAGTTTTGAAAAAGAGGCAAGGTAAACAGAACCTAGTGTCTTATATTGGGATGTAGACGAAAAAGAATACTCAGCTAAACTTATCAACCTTGATATAGATTATCTAGAGAATTCTAAAATAATCATTGCAAAACAAAATCAAAAGGTTATAGGAAGATGTGATATTGTAATTATGTTAAGTTTAGTTAATTGTGAAAAGATAGGATATATTGATTGGATTTATACGCTAAAGGATTATAGAAATAATGGAATTGGCAAAAAATTATTAAAAGGTGCTGAAGAATATTTTAAAAAGAATAATGTAAAGAGTTACTTTTTAGAAACAGCATCTAACGAAGAAGCTCAAGCATTTTATCAACATCAGCACGATCTACAAATTTCACAAAGAGAGATTGCCAAAAAGAAAATCTAGAAATACGTATAAATTAAAGAGAGGGCTAACTAACAGCTCCTCTCTTTAACTTTTAATGATATGATGACTTTATTATAATAAGATTGCAATTAAGATGATTGCGAAGATAATTTGTGCTATACCAATGGCTAAGCAATAGATACCACTTTTTAGTCCAGCTTTCATTAAATCTTTAAACTTAACACTCATTCCAATTCCTGCTAAAGCAAAAATTTCAAGGTAGTTACTTACTTGTTTAAATCCAGCAGAAACCTCCGTACTAATTAAACCAATACTAAATAAGAAACACATTAAGAAAAATCCTTTAACATACCATGGGATTTTAATCTTAGCTTGTGGTTTTTCATGATGTAGTGTTGCATCATGATTTTCTTCATCTTTTTTAAGCTTAGCAAATGCTAAAATAACAAATACTAAGAAAATGATTCGAACAATTTTGAAAATAGTTGCGTATTGTAAAACATCATGGTTTACCATTGACGCACTTCCAACTACTTGTCCAACAGATTGAAGTGTTCCACCAATTAAAGCAGATGATCGAATCGTTTCATTACTGTAAAGTAAGTTCGTTAAGAGTGGTAAAAGCATCATTAAGATCGTTCCAGTTAAGTTTACTAATGTAATAGTAATTGACTTATCAATTTCATTAGATTTGATGACTGGAGCAGTCGCTCCGATAGCCGAAGACCCACAAACTGCATTTCCTGATGCCATTAATAAGCGAAAATCTTCTGTAAATCCTAGCTTTTTACCAACAAATAAACACGAGACAATCGTTAAAAACATTTGTAAAACGATAAAACTAACCCCACTAACCCCTAATTCTAAAATAACTTGATAACTTAGTGTTCCACCTAATAAAACAATTGAATATGATAATAAATTTGATTCTGAGAAACGTACACCTTTATGAAGCTTTTTATGAGTTAAAAGGGTATTTCCTAATAATAACCCAAGTAAGATAGCAATCGTTGCTCCACCAAGTGTTGGTACGAGTGTTCCTAGATATTTAGCAATTAACCCGATGATCACACATACGATAAGACCAGGGAAAATGTCTTTAAAGTTAATAAGTTTTTGTTGTATAAAATTTCGTGTCTCCATACTCATGCTCCTTCTTCTTAATTCTACATCATTAGTATATAATAGTTATTATCATAAGTAAAATTAATAGTTATAATAATAACTATTAGTAATAATTATAATAGAGGTGTTTCCTATGATTGATGAGTTAAAATCATTTATTCAAGTAGTAGAAAATCAAAATTTCACTAAAGCGGCAAAAAAGTTGAATTTATCACAGCCTGCAGTCAGCATGCATATTGCAGGATTAGAACAACAGTTAAATACAACATTAATCTTACGTTCAAATAAACAAAAGAACTTTTTATTAACGCCTGATGGGAAATTACTATATCAGCGAGCTAAAAAAGTCGTACATTTATATGATGAAATGATTAGTGAAATTAAAAGTCAAAGAGAGACTGTTCAAGGAACATTAAAGATTGGAGCAAGTTTAACAATTGGAGAATATTTACTTCCTCAAATTTTAGCCTATCTATCAAAGCTTTATCCAGAATTGACGTTTGAAGTGACGATAGAAAATAGTCATGCAATTATGAAAAAAGTTGATCAGTTAGAACTTGAAATCGGACTCATCGAAACAGAAGAACTCTTATTAAATTTAAACCGTCAATCATTTTATTGCGATCGTTTACAAATTGCATATAGTGAAGCATTGACACTACCACCTAAGCCTGAGAAATACCGTCAGTTTTTTTGTCAACAAACATGGCTTTTACGGGAAATGGGATCTGGGACAAGAGCAATGACTGACTTTTTTTTAGAGCAATTTCATATTCTTCCTAAGAATCAAGTTGTTCTAGGAAGTAATTATTTAATTAAAGAAACGTTAAGACAACAGCCAAGTATGACTTTTATTTCAACGTTAATGCAAAAACAAGAATTTAAAGGTATTAGTTATTTAGATGATCAAACTTATGAACTCCAACGTTTATTTTACTATGTCACGAAAGAGGGGGTTGTATTAAGTAAAAGAGTCCAAGGAATGATTAATGTATTAGATGAACTATCACAAATTATTAGTCAGTCCTATTAAGTTAATGTAAGGTTAAGTTCAATTCTATAATACCTTATCTATTATTAGGGCTATTATTTATTATGATGGTTTATATCATAATTTAATCAAGATCATTAGCTTGCTTTGGAGAAATAAAAAAAAGACTTCGGAAAATCCGAAGTCTTTTGATTGCCATTAAAGATTAACGGCTGTAGAACTCTACGATTAAGTTTTCGTGGATGTCAGCGAATACTTCTGAACGTTCTGGTAAACGTACGAAAGTTCCTGTCATAGTTGCTTCATCGAATGATACGAAGTCTGGACGGTGTACAGTTCCTTCTAAAGCAGCTTTGATAATAGCTAAGTTAGCTGATTTTTCACGAACGCTGATTGTTTGTCCTGGTTTTACTGAGTAAGATGGGATATCAACGCGTTGTCCATCTACTAAGATATGTCCGTGGTTAACTAATTGACGTGCTTGACGACGAGTGTTAGCTAATCCTAAACGGTATACTAAGTTATCAAGACGAGATTCTAATAAGTATAAGAAGTTCTCACCATGTTTACCTTGTAATTTACCAGCGCGATCGTATGTACGACGGAATTGACGCTCAGTCATTCCGTATGCATGACGTAATTTTTGTTTCTCTTGTAATTGTAATCCGTATTCAGAGATTTTTTTACGAGCTTGTCCGTGTTGCCCAGGTGCATAAGGGCGTTTTTGTAATTCTTTTCCGTTTTCTAAGATAGAGTATCCTAAACGACGAGAAATTTTCCAGCTTGGTCCAGTATAACGAGCCATGCTATGACCTCCTTTTAATTTTTAAGTAATTGATTTTGCATATCAAAAAAGGAGAAAATTTACCTGAACTATAGGATAGATTAAAATCTCATATCCTCGCCTTTGCAGCCAAAAGGTTATACGATATGCCATCAATATCTCGAGCGATATTGAGGTTTAATCTATGAGTTATAGCCTGATAAAAAGCTGCCTTTAATATACGCACTCAAGTATAATATCAATATTCTACTATATTGTCAACAAAAAATCCGACTTCTAAACATTTTCCAATAATTAAGTTAAAATTTAGATAGATGGAATCGTATCAACAAGAATCTGTACAAACTGCTCTAAATATTTTTGGTCTGTTTTATTAAATCGATCGAGAACTGGACTATCAATATCAAGAACACCAATTAATTGTCCATCTTTAATCATTGGAATGACAATTTCTGAGTTTGTTGCTCCATCACATGCGATGTGTCCAGGAAACTCATGAACATTTTTTACGACAACTGTTTCTTTTGTTGTTGCTGCATGCCCACAAACTCCTTTATGAAAAGGAATACGAATGCAGGCTGGTAAGCCTTGAAACGGACCGAGGACTAGTTCTTCGCCTTTCTCTAAATAAAAGCCAACCCAATTAATGTTGTCTAAAAAGTGATTTAATAAAGCAGCAGCGTTTGATAAATTGGCAATTAAATCTGATTCTTCATATGTTAAACCTTTTAGTTGTAATAAGACTGTTTCATAGTTTTCATTTAATGTTCCTTGATAAGTAGTTGGATGAAACATGTTTGCCCTCCCTTTGATTACTGAAATAGTTTGCACATATTATAGCAAAAATGACTAGAAAAGCATAGAAACATTAGGATTTTTTATCAAATTATGATATCATTATAAGATGAAAAAATTGTTTAACTAAACGTGATGGGAGGATACTATGAGAGATTTCAAATTACTAATTTTACTAGTGATGATTGCGGTCTTAGCTATCGTGTTAATCTACTCAGTGATTATCGTATCAAAAAAGAAACAGTACTATGCTAAAATCGATGAGCTTGACTATTTAAAACATGATATTTCTAATCAAACAGTTCCATTTGAATTAGCTAAATTGCGTAGTACGAAAAAGAGTGAGCGCATTGTTAAGTTGGTTCAACAATGGGAACGCCGCTGGGGAAAATTAGAATCCGATTTTATTACCGTCACGGAGCAAATTATTTATGCAGAAGAACTAGTGGCTAATAAAAATTTTGCTGAAGCAGACGAACTTCTAGAAGAGTTAAAAGAAACACTCGAATCATTGAGCGAAGATGTCACTCAATTATTAGAAGAAATCAAGTCATTAAAAAAATCAGAAGAGCGCAGTCGTTCTAATGTGATTGGATTAAAAGAGCAGTTTGAAGGGTTAAAGCTTCGATATGAAAGTGAAGAAGACTGCTATCCTGATTTAAAAGAAGAGATGAAGACATTATTTAAAGATGTCGATGTCTTTTTCTTAAAGTTTAATGAGTGCATGGAAGATTGTAATTATGATTTAGCAGATGAAACGCTTGAACTGATCAAAACACAAATTGAGATTATTATTAATTTATTTGATCGAACACCGATGTATAAAGAAACAATAGAAAAAGAAACGAAGCCTCTATTGCGTGAAGTTTTAAAAAGCCATGAATCGATTAGTGAATCAGGGGTGTATTTAAAGCATCTTCAAATTAAAGAGACAATCTCAGTTTATCGTGAACAGTTAGATGATATCCCAAATTGGATGAAACGATTCGAGTTTTCTAAAATTGAAACGACGCTTGTTGAAATACATGACAATGCTAAACAGATGATTGAGTACATGAAAAAAGAATATGATCTTCAAGATGTATTAAAAGAAACTGTAATTAAAACTAAAGATTTAATGCAAAAGCTGCAAGAACATGGTGAGAAGTTAAGTGAACAATACGAAAATATTAAGGGCAATTATCGATTACCAGAAGATGAAGAAAGTAATTTTAATTTTTTATTAAATGAAATTCAAATTGTTAGTAATGAGCTGACGTATTTAATAGGAAAAGTTGATGAACATCAAAGTGCAAACTCCGTTTTATTGCGTGAATTGTCATCGATTCACCAACAACTAGAAGAAATTAAAGAACAACTTTATGTTTTCGATGGAGAAATTGAAAGTCTTTATGCAGGTGAGAAAGAATGTCGTCAGCGTGCGTTATACCTATTAAAAACGTTTAACCATTTAAAAGGAATGTATCATCAAGTTAAATTACCGGTTGAAGATGAAGAGGTTAAAGAGTTAATTAAACGCGCTAACTTTTCAATTCAGGTACTATTTGAAACAATTGGTCGGTTACCTATTAATATTGCTGATATTGATGAGCAGTTAACGTTAGCACAAGAATCCATTCAAGCTTTATCAGAACGTGTAGAAGTTGAAGTTCAGCAGGTCAAACTAGCAGAACGTTTAATGATTTATGGTCATCGTTATATTGCACGTGAAGGAATGTATGTTGTTGATTTAACGATTGCAGAAGATCAATTCCGTCAAGGAAATTATGAAACAGTGATTGAGCGAATGAAGGAACTTTTAAAAGAAATAGAAGGATCACGATTTGATCTAACTTATGATCAATTCAAACAGCAATTAGATTGTTATTTATTATAATGAAGAAGCTGTCTATAAGAAGTTGTAAGTTATAGACAGCTTTTCTATTGATAAAAAAATATTTGTTTAAACCGATAAATGATGTGAAATAAAATTGGTGCATAATATAATAATAAGAATGTCTGAGTTAATTTGTTATTAAAAAATAATTTTTTTCTAGCAATTTGATGACGAGGTTCATACTTTATAGTGTAAGCAAATCATAAAACGACCATTTTCTACGTCATAAACTCAGAAAATCATTGCGATTTGAGATTATAGCTTTAATGTGGTATAATGTCGAAACGATATTAAAGCAACAACTTTCATAGTCAATGAAGTTAATACCTCTTATTCTAAAAGAGTCTATAAGAGTTAGAAGTTTAAAATGGGTCTGAGATGTTTATGTCGGAAGGAGAATTAAAATGATTTATTTAGATAATAGTGCGACGACTCCTGTTGATCCAGAAGTTTTAAATGCTTTTGTGAAAGTGAATGAGAATTTTTGGGGTAATCCAAGTTCGTTACATGCATTTGGTGCGCGCGCTGAACAACTACTAATTCAGTCCGAAAAGCAAGTTCTGTCACTATTAAATGCTAAACAACACAAAGTTATTTTCACATCAGGAGCAACTGAGAGTAATAACTTAGCTATTCGTGGATTGTGTCATGCTTACAAAAATCGTGGACGTCACATTATTACAACCCCTGTAGAGCATGCTTCTGTTCATGAAACAATTGAAGAACTGGAAGTAGAAGGGTTCCGTGTTACATATATCGACGTCAAAGGTAGCAATGATGAAATTGTTAAACAAGTTCAAGAGGCTATTTGTGAAGATACAATTTTGATTTCATTTATGCATGTTAATAATGAAACAGGAATGATCTTTCCAATCTATGAGATTGGTCAGTTATTAAAAAAATATCCAAAGGTTAAATTCCATGTTGACGCTGTACAAAGTGTCGGGAAAATCCCTGTTGATATTGATAAAATGAATATTGATTTACTTTCTTTATCAGCTCATAAATTCCATGGTTTAAAAGGCTCTGGAGCTCTAATTATGAATCAATATTTAAGCTTAACGCCTGAAATTACTGGTGGGCATCAAATGTATGGTCTTCGATCAGGAACAATTAACGTAGCGGGTGCAGTTGCATTAGCCAAAGCGTTACGTTTAGCTGTTGAGCCATTACAACAAAATTATACTCATGTTAAAAAATTGTATGACTATACAATGCAGGAGTTAAAGCGAATTGATGGGATTGTGATTAATAGCAATCATGAACATCAAACACCATATATTATTAACTTCGCAGCAGCTCCAATAAAAGGTGAGACACTAGTTCATGCCCTTGAAGAATATGATGTATACATTTCTGCTAAGTCAGCATGCTCATCAAAATCAGCAACAGCTTCACGAATCTTATTAGCATTAGGAATAAGTGAAGAAGTTGCTCAAGAGAGCGTACGAGTTAGTTTTTCAAATTTATCGACTAAAGATGAAGTTGATCGACTAATTAAAGCTTTAAAAATTGTAGTAGCTCAATTAAAACACTAGTAATAAAAATTGCAGCAGGTTATCGAGGAAGGAAATGATGAAATGATTTATGACCGTATTTTAGTCCGTTATGGTGAATTATCAATTAAAGGAAAGAACCGTAAATATTTTAAAAATGCTTTACATAAAATAATTCGTCGCAAATTACGTGGACTTGAAAAGTTAACTTATGAAGTGACACGTGATCGTTTTTATATTATTTTAAATGGAACAGCGCCAGAATTAGTAGCAGAGCAATTAGATAAAGTATTTGGGTTACAATCTTATAGTTTAGCAGCTCGTTGTGAAAATGAGATTGATGCGATTAAAGCATTAGCTTTAGATATCATTAATGAACAACCAAAAGTTCCAACAACATTTAAAGTGGAAACAAAACGATCAGATAAACAATTCCCCATGAAGTCTGGTGAGATTTCACGTGGAGTAGGGGCACACTTATTAATTAATACAGATCATTTAAGCGTAGATGTTCATAATCCTGATATGACGGTATTCGTAGAAGTGCGTCGTGAAGGCACATTTATTATGGCTCAACACATTAAAGGTCTTGGTGGTTTCCCAGTTGGAATTAGCGGAAAAGGATTATTAATGATTTCTGGAGGAATTGATAGTCCTGTAGCAGGATATTTAATGCAAAAGCGTGGGGTTGAAATTGAAGCGATTCATTTTGCATCACCACCTTACACATCAATTCGTTCAAAACAAAAAGTGTTAGATTTAATGGAGAAAAATGCACATTACGCACCAGTAGACTCAATTGATGTTCATGTTGTTCCGTTTACAGAATTACAAACGGCCATTTATGAGAATATTCCAAGTAGTTATACAATGACTGTTATGCGTCGTATGATGTATCGTATTGCTGAAGGTATTGCTAAAAAACGTGATATTTTAGTTTTAGCAAACGGAGAAAGCTTAGGACAAGTCGCTTCACAAACTTTAGCAAGTATGTATGCAATCAATGCAGTAACAAATATGCCAATTATTCGTCCAGTTGCAACACTTGATAAAAATGAAATCATCGATATTGCTAAAAAAATTGATACGTATGACATTTCAATTCGTCCATATGAAGATTGTTGTACGGTCTTTGTTCCTGAACATCCTGCAACAAATCCATCACTTGAAAAGTGTATTGAGTTTGAGCAAAACTTTGACTTTGGACCATTAGTACAAAAATGCATTGATAATACAGAAATCATTACTGTTCGTGCAGGTGAAATGATTGAGTTAGAAGATAATACAGCATGTGCATTAAATGATTTATTCTAATCAAAAATAGACATAGATAAAAAGCTGAAAGATAAAACTCTTTCAGCTTTTTTTATTATTTAATTAATTTTTAAGAAAATATTCACTAAAAAAATAAGCATTTAAGTGTCTTATGACATTATAAATGGGAACTTTTATGAAGGAAAGTAGCTAAATCTTGATGAAAATAATAAATTAAGCGAGAATGAATAGCTTTATCATATATTCACAAAACAAGAAAAATAAGGTAAAATTCGGTTATGAAAAACGTTTTATATCATAAAATTTACTATTTTGTGAAATTATAAACGTTTTCATCACGTTTTCATTAGACAAATAATTCACAATATAATATAATTAATTTGTAAGTAAGTGAATCAATTCACAATCTTGAGGAGGAGTCGGAATGACAAATAAAGTTACAAATGTTGAAGAGTTAATGTCAACTCTTGAAACAATGCGTGCAGCTCAACGTGAGTTTGCTAAATTTACACAAGAGCAAGTTGATGAGTTATTCTACAAAGCAGCAATGGCAATTAATAACTTACGTATTCCATTAGCTCAAATGGCAGTAGAAGAAACTGGAATGGGATTAGTAGAAGATAAGGTAATTAAAAATCATTATGCTTCAGAATATATTTATAATAAATATCGTAATGAAAAAACATGTGGAGTTTTATCAGAAGATTTATCATTTGGAATTCAAAAAGTTGCTGAACCAGTGGGGGTAATTGGTGCTGTAATTCCAACAACAAATCCAACATCAACAGCATGTTTCAAATGTTTAATGGCAATTAAAACTCGTAATGCAATCGTGATCTCAGCGCATCCACGTGCTAAAAATTGTACGAATTATACTGCACAAGTTATTCGTGAAACAATTGAAGCTGCAGGAGCACCAAAAGGATTAATCGCATGGATTGATGAGCCAAGTATCGAGTTAACAAATACAGTGATGCGTGAAGTTGACTTAATCTTAGCAACAGGTGGACCTGGAATGGTTAAGGCTGCATATTCTTCAGGAACACCAGCTATCGGAGTAGGGGCAGGTAATACACCAGTTATCTTCCATAAAACATGTAATATTCCAATGGCAGTTAACTCATTATTATTATCAAAAACATTTGATTACGGTGTAATCTGTGCATCTGAGCAATCAATCATTGTTGATGAGTCAATCTATGATGCAGTAAAAGCTGAGCTTAAAAAACGTGGAGCTTTATTATTAAATAAAAAACAATTAGATGCTGTTCGTGAAACAATCATTGTAAACGGTGCATTAAATGCTAAAATCGTTGGACAGCCTGCATGGAAAATTGCTGAACTTGCAGGATTGGAAGTTCCAAAAGATACAAAAGTATTAGTTGGAGAAGTAACAGATACTTCATTAGAAGAGCCATTCGCTCATGAAAAGTTATCAGTAGTATTAGCAATGTACAAATCATCAAATCATGCTGAAGCAGTAGATATGGCTGAAACATTAGTTAACCACAGTGGATTAGGACACACATCAGCAATTTATGCAGATGAGTTACGTGCAGAAGCTGATATTCAAGCCATGGCTTCTCGTATGCGTACAACTACATTCTTAATCAATCAGCCAACTGCACACGGAGGAATTGGAGATTTATTCAACTTCGCGTTAGCACCATCATTAACATTAGGTTGCGGTTCTTGGGGGAATAACTCTGTATCAGAAAACGTTGGACCAAAACACTTAATTAATATTAAAACGGTTGCTAAAAGGAGAGAGAATATGCTTTGGTTTAAAGTGCCAGCAAAAGTTTATTACAAATTTGGATGTTTACCAGTTGCATTAGAAGATTTAAACTTCGATGGTAAAAAACGTGCATTTATCGTAACAGATAAAGTATTATTCGATTTAGGATATACAAAACAAGTAACTGATGAATTAGATCGTTATGGAATCCAATATACAATGTTCACTGATGTTCATCCAGATCCATTATTATCAGACGCTAAAAAAGGTGCTGAAGCAATGGCTAACTTCCAACCAGATGTTATCATCGCATTAGGTGGGGGATCTGCAATGGATGCAGCGAAAATCATGTGGGTATTATATGAACACCCAGAAACAAACTTCCAAGATTTAGCTATGCGTTTCATGGATGTTCGTAAACGTATCTATCGATTCCCACAAATGGGTAAAAAAGCTAGCTTAGTATGTATCGCAACTTCAGCTGGTACAGGTTCTGAGGTAACACCATTTGCAGTTATCACTGATGATGAAACAGGAATTAAATATCCATTAGCTGACTATGAATTAACACCAACAATGGCAATTGTTGACCCAGTATTAATGTTATCAATGCCAAAAGGATTATGTGCAGCTTCAGGTATTGACGTATTAACTCATGCTTTAGAATCTTTAGTTGCAACTTTAGCAACTGAATATACAATTCCATTATCATTAGAATCTGCTAAGTTAGTATTCGATTACTTACCAGAATCTTATCACGGTGGATCAGAAGCTAAAGTAGCTAAAGAGAAAATGGCTAATGCTTCATGTATGGCAGGTATGGCATTCTCTAATGCGATGTTAGGATTATGTCACTCAATGGCACATAAATTAGGAGCTAAATTCCATATTCCTCACGGAACTGCAAATGCTTTATTAATTAATGAAGTCATTAAATATAATGCGACAGATGCTCCATTTAAACAAGGAACATTCCCACAATATGAAACTCCTCAAGCAATCGAGCGTTATGCAAAAGCTGCTGAGTATATTGGATTAACTGGACGCACAAATGAAGAAAAAGTTGAAGCATTAATTAACAAAATTAATGAATTAAAAGCTGAAATCAATATTCCAATGAGTATTAAAGAGTGTGGAGTGTCAGAAGCTGACTTCTTAGCTGCAGTTGATGAATTAGCTGTGGAAGCATTTGATGATCAATGTACACCAGCTAACCCACGCTATCCATTAATTGAAGATATCAAACAATTATACTTAAATGCATTTTATGGGGAAGCAAAATAATTAAACTTTTCACTTAACATACACTAAAGTACACAAATCTAAACAAACAAACTCCGAACAGTGATTAAGCACTCTGTCCTTTTTGACAGGGTGCTTTTTTAAAACTTCATAGTTACAAGAAATAAAAAAGTAGCACCGAAGTGCTACTTAATTTATTATGAGTTAATTAAATCCAACGGAAACACCTCATTTATTAACGTAAGTTAATGAAAATCAGCAGTGATTTAATACTTAAATCAATCCAACGGAAACACCTCATTTATTAACGTAAGTTAATGAAAATCAGCAGTGAT
>JAUMTV010000001.1:0-7646 GCA_030531025.1 Turicibacter sp. | reverse complement strand
AATCCAACGGAAACACCTCATTTATTAACGTAAGTTAATGAAAATCAGCAGTGATTTAATGCTTAAATCGATCCAATGGAAACACCTCATCTATCATAGTTTTATGATGGTTTAGTGTGATTCACTCATAGTTGGCGGATTAGTATTCATGGCATTCCCTCACATTCATGTTTATTTAAAACAATTGTGTTACAGGTTTGGACATGACGCTAAAATCCAATCATTATTGTTGGTTTTGAGAACCTAATTGTTGTTGAGCTTGTTTCACTAAACGTTTAGTGATTTCACCACCAACAGAACCATTTTGACGAGCAGTTGCATCTGCACCTAATTGAACACCTTGTTCACTAGCGATCTCATATTTCATTTGATCAATAGCATTTTGAGCACCAGGAACAAGAAGTTTGTTACTGCTTGAGTTGTTTGAGTTGTTAGCCATTTTGTTCACCTCCTGACAATCATTAGAGTGTCCCTAATCGATAAAATCATTCTAAAAAACAGATGGTAAATTTAACTAGAGACACTCTAACGGATAAGTTTTATCTATAACTTAAAATGCTTAAGTTATTTTTGAGATGTTCCACCTAATTGTTGTTGAGCCATTGCAACGAGACGTTTAGTGATTTCACCACCAACAGAACCGTTTTGGCGTGAAGATGTATCAGGGCCTAAATTTACACCAAATTCTCGAGCAATCTCATATTTCATTTGATCAATTGCATTTTGAGCACCAGGAACAACTAATTTATTACGTCTTGACATATTAATAACCTCCTGACATTGGTACCGTTAAGGTAGAATGTAATTTTTAAACACTGTACAGATTAGAGTTGGAACTATTTTATTAAGCTTTGTTTAGCTTGGGCAATAAGACGTTTAGTAATTTCTCCACCTACAGCCCCGTTTTCTTCGGCAGTTGCTTTGCGACCGAAGTTAACACCAAGTTCATTTGCAATTTCAATTTTTAATTGATCAACTGCTTCTTGAGCACCTGGCACAATTAATTTATTTCGTGTTGCCATGATGTGACCTCCTGATCTTATGTTGAATCTAACTGTGTTACATCAACGATAAGAAACTTTTGTTACAAGTCGAAGCTAAGTTTATCACTTCATCAGAAGTAAGTGGCTTAGTTTCTTACTTTGAACCTAATTGTTGTTGAGCTTGTTTCACTAAACGTTTAGTGATTTCGCCACCAACCGAACCGTTTTGGCGAGCTGTCGCATCAGGACCAAGATGGACACCGAATTCATTAGCAATCTCAGCTTTCATTTGATTGATTGCATTTTCGGCACCAGGAACAACTAATTTATTACGACCTGATTGATTTGCCATGATTGTCACCTCCTGACAATCATAATTTGCACCAATTCGACAAAATAATACATATTAAAATAAATTTTTTTAAAAAATAAAGATTGTCATTTGACAAAATTATTTTTAAGTAGTGTTTTATTTTTTACTAATCAGTGCTTCTTTTAATATGTTAAGGTTGAAAGAGGCAATCTCCTGGCTGCCTCTTAACTTATTATTTTATTTTGTTATTGTTGGTTTTGTTGGGAAGAACTCATTTGTTGTTGAGCCATAGCTACTAAACGTTTAGTAATTTCACCACCAACAGAACCGTTTTGACGAGCTGATGTATCTGCTCCAAGAGTGACACCAAATTCATTTGCAATCTCAGCTTTCATTTGATCGATTGCATTTTGAGCACCTGGGACAACTAATTTATTACGGTTAGCCATATTAATCACCTCCTGACAACTATAATTTGTGTTGATTCGACAAAATAATACACAAAAAAATTAAAAAATTTGAGGTCTAAGAAAACAAAATAGTGTATAGTAAAGAAGAACTCTAAAATAATTTATAGGTGATGAAATGTTAATTGAATCAAGCAATAATCCTAAAATAAAAAAATGGACAAAGTTAAAGCAAAAGAAATATCGATATCAATCAAATGAATTTATTGTTGAAGGTGAACATTTAGTATTAGAAGCTATGGCCTCTAATGTTGTAAAAGAAATTCTCGTTAAAGAAGGATCAACGGTTCATTTAAATCCAGCTTTTAATACTAATCAACCGGTTTATATTTTAAAAGAAAATTTATTTGCACAAATTGCTTCGACAGAAACACCACAACCAATTATGGCTATCTGTGAAATGAAGTCAAAAAATATTGAGAAGGATAACCGTTTATTATTATTAGATCGTATTCAAGACCCAGGAAATTTAGGAACTCTACTACGTAGTGCAGTAGCCTTTGGTTTTGATGGAGTTGTTCTAGGAGAAGGATGTGTCGATGTCTATAACGAAAAAGTTATTCGTTCAACACAAGGTGCAATCTTCAAAATCCCAATTGAAATTCATTCCCTTAAAGATTATGTTGTGGTGTTACAATCAAAAGGAATCAAAGTTTATGGAACAAGTCTTGAAAATGGTGCTCCACTAGGAGAAATTGAAGAGACATCAAAAATGGCAGTTATTTTAGGAAATGAAGGGCAAGGGGTCTCGCCTGAATTATTATCACAAACTGACCAAAATATCTTTATCGAAATGACAGAAAATATTGAATCTTTAAATGTTTCGATTGCAGGTAGTATTATAATGTACCGTTTTCGTCTATAATAAAGATGATGTACCCCCAAGGTAAAAATACTGGAAGAACACAATTATTCATGAATAGCTTTACTCATTAGTTAAATTGTGTTAAAATAATTTCACATAGTATTTCGTGTAAGAGTGGGACTTCCCACTCTTTTGTATTATGGTTAAAATGTTTGAAAGAGGTGAAATCCTAATGTCAAATATCGTAGCTAAAACAGAAGAATTAGTAAAACCGATTTGCGAATCTGCTCAAGTTGAATTAGTTGATGTTGAGTACGTAAAAGAGGGACAAGTTTTCTTCTTGCGTGTGTATGTCGACACACCAGAAGGAATTGATATTGATCAATGTGCAACGATTGCTGAAGCATTAAGTGAAAAATTAGATCAACATGATTATATTGAAGATGAATACATGTTAGAGGTTTCATCACCAGGCGCAGAGCGTCCGTTAAAAACAAAGGAAGCAGTTGCCGAATCTATTGGTGCTTATGTAAATGTTAGAACATATAAAGCGATTGATAATCAAAAAGAATTTGAAGGATATTTAACAAAATTCGAAGATGATATCATGACACTTGAAGTTTTAGTTAAAACTCGCAAAAAAATAGTTGAAATCCCTTATGACATGGCTTCTAAGGTTCGACTTGCGATTAAGTTTTAAGGAGGATATATAAGGATGAACACGAAGGAGTTTTTTGCTGCTCTAGAATTACTTGAAAAAGAAAAAGGTATCTCAAAAGATATTATTATTGAAGCATTTGAACATGCATTAATTAGTGCGTACAAGAAAAACTTTAATCAAGCAACAAATGTAAAAGTTGAAATTAATGAACATACAGGAACAGTGAAATTATATCAACAAAAAACTGTTACTGAAGAGGTGACACGCCCACAAGAACAAATTAGCTTAGCTGAAGCAATGCGTATTAATCCTCACTATGAAGAAGGGGATATTATCAACTTTGAAGTGACACCAAAAGATTTTGGACGTATTGCAACACAAACAGCTAAACAAGTTGTTAAACAACGTATTCGTCAAGCTGAACGTGATAATTTATTCCAAGAATTTAAAGATCGTGAAGGTGAAATCGTGACAGGTATCGTTGTCAAAGACGATGGGAAACATGTTTTCGTTGATTTAGGAAAAATCGAAGCTTTATTACCAATTCGTGAAATTATGAATCCAGATGAAATTAAACCAAATTCACGTATTAAAGTTTATATCAGCAAAATTGAGTCAAAAAATAAAGGACCAGTTGTTTACGTTTCACGTAAAGATCCAAACTTAATTAAACGTTTATTTGAATTAGAGGTTCCAGAAATTTATGATGGAACTGTTGAAATTATGTCAGTTGCACGTGATGCTGGAGATCGTACAAAAATCTGTGTGGCTTCAGAAGATCCAAACGTAGATCCAGTAGGAGCATGTGTTGGACCATCAGGACAACGTGTTCAAAATATCGTTGATGAATTAAACGGTGAAAAAATTGATATTATTCAATTCTCAAAAGATCCTGAAGTATTAGTTGCAAATGCATTAAGCCCAGCACAAGTTACAAAAGTAGTTGTAGATGAGGCTAAAAAAGCAACAGTTGTTTTAGTTCCAGATAATCAATTATCATTAGCAATTGGTAAACGTGGACAAAATGCTCGTTTAGCAGCTCAATTAACAGGATGGAAAATTGATATCAAACCTGAATCAGAAGCAGATAATTTAGGAATTGAATTATAAGAAAAAACACGCAAGGAGGTCGTTGTATGAAACAAAAGAAAATCCCTATGCGTAAATGTGTCATTACAGGCGAACAAAAACCAAAAAAGGAATTAATTCGTATTGTTCGTGGAACTGATGGTGAGGTATCTGTTGATACGACTGGTAAGAAGAATGGTCGTGGCGTATATTTACATTTAACACCCGAAGTAGTTGCATTAGCTAAAAAGAAAAATATTTTAAGTCGTCACCTTGAAGTTGAGGTTCCTGAAGCTATTTATGAAGAATTAGCACAGTTAGCGCAGAAACAAATGAAATAGGTGATGAAGATGAATCAACAGTGGTTGAATTTTTTAGGGTTAGCATTAAGTGCTGGAGCTGTCATTACAGGTGAACAACTTGTTGTAGGAGCCATTCAAAGTAAAAAAGTTCACTTTGTCATCTTAGCAGAAGACACAGGAGCAAATACATTCAAAAAAGTTACAGATAAATGTAAGTTTTATGGTGTCGAATGGGTACAAAAAGCAGGTAGTGATGAGTTGGGTCATGCATTAGGAAAAGACTTCAGAAAAGTTGTGGGAATTACCGATCCTAATTTTGCAAAAGCTTTAAGAAATAAAATAAATGCTTAAACGCATAGATTAGTGAGGTGACGAAATGAGAGTACATGAATATGCAAAACAATTAAATCTTTCTAGTAAAGAGGTGTTGCAGTTTTTAGAAGACAACAACCTCTCAGTTAAAAGTCACATGTCAGTGTTAGGAGACGATGTTATATTGATGTTAGATAAAAATTTTAAAAATGAAGAAACTAAAATGGAGTCACAAGTAAGCAATGAAAAGGACTCAACAAATGATACAGACGATTTATTTAAATATGATGATTATGTGGAAGTAAAACGTCCAAAAATCACTAAAAAGAAAAAAGCAAATCAAAAGAAAACTAAAAACGATAAGAGCGATCGTATTGCAAACGTTCCGGTTAAAGAAGATAAAGATGCAAAAATTGTTTACTATAGTGATGAATTAACAGTAGGTGATTTAGCAGAACGTCTTGGAAAATCAACTGGGGAAATCGTTAAGCAATTATTAATGCTTGGAATGATGGCAACAGTAAATCAAACATTAGATCGTGAAACTGTTGAATTATTAGCTGAAGAAGCTGGATTTGAAGTGAAAGATAAAATCTTCACAGATGTTACAGAGTTTGAAAAAATCGTTATTGAAGACTCTGAAGAAGATTTAGAAAAACGACCACCAGTTGTAACAATCATGGGACACGTTGACCACGGGAAAACAACATTATTAGATGCAATCCGTAACTCTCGTGTCGTAACAGGAGAAGCGGGAGGAATCACGCAACATATCGGTGCTTACCAAGTTAACCATGGTGGAAGTGTTATTACATTCTTAGATACACCAGGACATGCTGCTTTCACATCAATGCGTGCACGTGGTGCTCAAGTAACTGATATCTGTGTTCTTGTTGTTGCTTCTGATGACGGTGTAATGCCACAAACAAAAGAAGCAATCGATCATGCTAAAGCTGCAGGAGTTCCAATTATCGTTGCCATCAACAAAATGGATAAACCAACAGCAAATCCAGATCGCGTAATGCAAGAATTACTTGAATTCTCATTAGTACCTGAAGAGTGGGGGGGAGATACGATCTATGTTAAGTTATCTGCCTTACAAGGAGAAGGTATTGATGACTTATTAGAAATGATCAACTTAGTTTCTGAAATGAATGAATATAAAGCTAACCCTAAACGTTTAGCAACTGGTACAGTTATTGAAGCTAAATTAGATAAAGGTCGTGGACCTGTTGCAACTTTATTAGTTGAAAATGGGACATTACGTATTGGAGATGCAATCGTAGTTGGTAATACTCATGGTCGTGTACGTGCGATGGTAAATGATTTAAATCAACGTATCGATGCAGCTGGACCATCAACTCCAATCGAAATTACAGGGTTAAATGATGTTCCTCAAGCAGGAGATCGCTTCATGGTATTCCCAACTGAAAAAGAAGCACGTCAAGTTGCGGATCAACGTACAGCAAACGCGCGTGAATTAGGAAATAAACCTGGTAAAGCCGTATCATTAGATGACTTATTCTCTCAAATCCAAGAAGGAGAAATGAAAGAATTAAATGTGATCATTAAAGGTGATGTTCAAGGTTCAGTAGAAGCGTTAAGTGGATCATTACAAAAAATTGATGTTGAAGGTGTAAAAATTAACATTATTCGTGCATCAGTTGGTACAATCACTGAAACAGATGTAACATTAGCTGCTGCTTCAGGAGCTATCATTATCGGATTCAACGTACGTCCATCATCAACAACTCGTCAACAAGCTGCTAATGAAGGTGTAGATATTCGTTTACACTCAATTATTTATAAAGTAATTGAAGAAATCGAAGCAGCGATGAAAGGTATGTTAGATCCGATTTATGAAGAAAAAGTAACTGGACAATTAGAAGTTCGCCAAACATTCAAAGTATCAAAAGTTGGTACAATCGCTGGATGTTATGTAACAGATGGTTCTGTATCACGTAATGCAAGTGTACGTGTTATTCGTGATGGAATCGTAGTCTTTGAAGGTGAGTTAGGATCATTAAAACGATTCAAAGATGAAGTTAAAGAAGTAAACTACGGTTATGAATGTGGTATCACAATCGAGCGCTACAATGATATTAAAGAAGGCGATATTATTGAAGCTTATGTAATGGAAGAAGTTAAACGCGCTTAATAATCGGAATTATATAAAAAAAGGGTGATTCAGATGTCACAAATTCGAGTACAAAAACTTTCAAAACAAATTGAACGTGATGTAACGGATATCATCATGAATGAAATTAAAGATACAAAAGTGGGATTTATTACAGTAACAGGAGCAGAAGTAACAAGTGACTTATCATTCTGTAAAATTTATTACTCTGTTTTAGGTGGAGAAAATCGTCGTGAAGCGGCAACTAAAGCTTTATTACGTGCTAAAGGATTTATTCGTAGTGAGCTAGGGAAACGTTTATCAACGCGAAAAGTTCCAGATTTAATTTTTGAAATTGATGAATCAATCGAATATGGTAACAAAATTGATATGATGTTAGCAGATTTACGTCGTCAAGGTAAAATGTAATATCCTATCAGAAAAGAGAGTTCCAATGGGACTCTCTTTTTTTATGAATTGTCAGTCATCTTTAAAATACTAATTGAATATTAAAATGATTAGCTTAAGTTAATCAAAGCCAAAAATTAGACTAGATAAAATGACATTAAAAATATAGGCTTTCATCTTTTTCAATCTGATAATAGGTATAACATAACTA
>JAUMTV010000319.1 GCA_030531025.1 Turicibacter sp. | reverse complement strand
AAGGTGGCTCTATTTTTTCCTCTTTTGACAGCGATTCGTTGATATTGGGCATGAAAGAAGCTATTTTTATTTTTAGAGGCTGATTTCGCAGCTTGAGCGAGTGTCGATTTCAGAATCTTGTTTCCTTTGCGGGTTCGCCCGCTTTTTCTTTTGCCCGCACTTTCATTATTCCCGGGTGCTACACCTGCCCATGAAGCTAAATGTCCTGCACTTGGAAATTGATTCATGTCTAATCCAATTTCAGCTAAAATAATTTCTGCACTCTTCTTTCCGATGCCAGGAATTTGTTCGAGTTTCTTAATGGCTTCCCAATACTCTGCCATATACGTATCAATGATGATGTCCATCTCTTCAATTCTTTCGGATAATTCGCGAAGATGTGTGAGAACTTGTTTCATCATCGTTTTTTGAAAAGGAGTCATTATTCCTTCCATCGCCTCTGTCACCTCTTTAACAGAAGCTGATATCCGACTGATAATTAAGGTTTCAGCTGTTTTTTCGTCCATCATTTCATCATTATTTAGAACATAATCCAGTAGATTCATCGTTGTTTTACCTGTCATCGTTGAAAGAATCGAACTGATTTTAATATTTGCACCTTCTAACATTTTTTGAAGCCTGTTAAGTGCTCGGGCTCTTTCTTCAGTTATCGCTTTGCGATATCGTGTCGCTTCTCTTAATTCGCGTTGTTCACGACTTGGAATAAAACTTGATTTAAGTAAACCGTGACGGAGTAAATCAGCTAACCACGCACTATCCAATACATCTGTCTTTCGGCCAGGAACAGCTTTAAAGTCTTTGGCATTAACAACCATATACTTTAATCCGCGCATTTCAAAAATATTGACAAGAGGTTTCCAATAAACAGAAGTCGACTCCATCGCAACCATTTCACATTTGTTTCCTTCAAGCCAATCAACCATCGCTTTGATATCTTTTGTTTTGGCACTAAACTCCTTGATTTCTTGCTTATGGCCTTTACACAAACAAGCCACCAATTTCATCTTGTGCACATCAATCCCACAACACGTTTGGTAAACAACATCCATCGTTTAAATTCTCCTTTGAATATAATTGACGTACAATATCAACTTCATGATTGTTATTCTACTATGCGTCCTCAGGGACAAAATGTGGTTCAAAGAGAAGTTGTCAGAACAGTCTATATATCGGTCTATTCGATCCAAGAAACATCGTCCTTGATTGTACAAC
>JAUMTV010000318.1 GCA_030531025.1 Turicibacter sp. | reverse complement strand
CAACTGACTTGTAATCAGTAGGTTGCGGGTTCAAGTCCTGTTTCCGGCACCATAAATAAATAGGGGTGTAGTTTAACGGTAGAACAGCGGTCTCCAAAACCGTTAGTGTGGGTTCGATTCCTGCCACCCCTGCCATGGCGATTGTGGCGAAGTGGTTAACGCATCGGATTGTGGCTCCGACATTCGTGGGTTCGATTCCCATCAGTCGCCCCATCAAATGCGGGTGTAGTTTAATGGTAGAACTTCAGCCTTCCAAGCTGACTGTGAGAGTTCGATTCTCTTCACCCGCTCCAATATGATACTTACATCCTATGGGATGTTTTTTTATGTCATTAAAGAAGAATGAAGGATCAACAACTAAAAGAAATCGTTGATTGCTATTTTTTTGCAAAGTCCATATCATTAGAGGATGATGCATTCATATATAATATAGAAGCAATCTAGCATTTAGTTTAATATTAAATGCAATTTGAAGTAGTAGCTCTATGGTTCATTCAATTATAGTTAACCTAGTTCTCTTTCTTAACTCGTGTCAAATGACTTTGATGTGGGTGTATGGGGTGAAGCCTAGATTCATGTTATCAATGAATAGAGTTATTTCATGAAAAATGCGTGCAAGTCAGTTAAGTCATAACAGCTCATAGGTGAAAAAAGCTTACCTGCATAGGAAAGAGCGATTATTTAATGTTATTATGATGATTGATCATAGTTTCATGTATCAATTTAAGCTTTTAAAAGGTAATTTGTAATCGTCAAACCATCAGTATAAACTTAATATGTAGTAAGTTATTTATTAGAATAAAATTTCGACTTTTTTTGAAAAAGTGTTTGACAACAATCGACAGAGATGATACTATAAAAAGCGCCGAAGAAAGCTAGCAAAAAGTATTCAAGATTAGCTGAGGAATTGTAATAGCTTTCTAATAGGTGAAAATAAAAAATAAAAAAAGTGTTTGACAAAAAGCGACACGAATGCTAAAATAAAAAAGTCGCAAAAAACGGAACAGGCCCGTTGGTGAAGCGGTTTAACACACATGCCTTTCACGCATGCATACACGGGTTCGAATCCCGTACGGGTCACCATTAAGTGGAGGATTAGCTCAGCTGGGAGAGCATCTGCCTTACAAGCAGAGGGTCGGCGGTTCGAGCCCGTCATCCTCCACCATAATTAAATAATAGCCGGAATAGCTCAATTGGTAGAGCAACTGACTTGTAATCAGT
>JAUMTV010000047.1 GCA_030531025.1 Turicibacter sp. | reverse complement strand
CTTATTATGGGTCACCTGGCGATTATCGTAGATAATCTAATCCTCAACTGCTAGGGAATGGTAACTGTTCTAAGAGTTTACACACTTTATTTTACAACCTCGTAAAGTTTTATAATTTTAAAGTTTTTGATTTTATCTGAAAATAACATTGTTAAAAATCTATTTGGTAAGAGGGGATACTACAAAATTTTTTTATTAAATTTTATGAGTCTTCCCCAGAAACAGTGCTCAATTAAATAAATGCTGATATTTACCTATATAAAACATCTAATAAAACCAAAGTTAGGAGATTTCGGATGCACTTATTCATATTAATGATTTTATTCGAGTGCAACGTGTAACGATAAGACATTATCACATTTTAGATGATAACGTCTTATTTTTAACCATTTATCCAATTAATTATTTACAAGATTGTCATTGTTATCATTCACAAGAATTTTGTCATTAGTAAAGATGGGCGTAAAACATTACGGCAAGTTAGAAATTTACGTTGTTTTAATTATGAAAACATTTTCTTACTGTCTCTGAAGCATCGTTTATGTAAGCAATGTCAATTTTTAATTACTTATCAATAGTGTATATCGCAAGTGAAAAGTGGTTCTTACCACACTTAGTAGAAATGATTAGATTTATTAACCCTCTATTCATCGTTAGAGAAAGATAAGAGTATTAAATCAACTAACTCTTGTAAGAACCGTTGTTAGGGTACTTTAAACAGTAAATATTTTTGGATAAATTTAATTCTGAATTGGATAATCCTCCTACCTTATATTTAGAAAGAATCATATTATATATTGCATGGTATCTCGAAAGAGATATTGCATGATATCCGAAAAGGACGTGTTACAATATGAACCAGTACACTGATAATAAGTATTGCAGTAGAGAAGAATCTGAAGATGTAAAGTTCTCTGTAGATCCTTCTAATCCAAATACAATTCCTAAATATGTTGATCCACTACCTATGCCAGAAGTAGCAAAACCTGAATTTTGTAACGAAAAAGCTGAGGGCTATCGTATTTCTATGATTGAAACTTATCATAAATTCCATTCATATTTTCCTAGGACTAAAGTTTGGGGATACAATGGAAAGTATCCTGGTCCCACAATAGAAACCTTTAAAGACCGTATTAACTATATTCAATGGGAAAATAAATTACCTGATAAACATTTGCTTCCTTATGATTATACACTTCACGGTACAATAGATTCACCTGAAGTAAAAACCGTTGTTCATGTTCACGGTGCCCATGTTGAAGCAGAAAGCGATGGATATCCTGAAGCTTGGTTTACTAGAGATTATGTTCTTAGAGGACCTAGTTTTACAAAAAAAGTATATACATATACTAATCATCAACCCGCGACTACTTTATGGTATCATGATCATGCAATGGGGGCTACAAGATTAAATGTATATGCCGGTTTGGCAGGATTTTATATCATAAGAGATGAATTAGAAGAAAGATTAAATTTACCTAAAGGTAGATTTGAAATTCCTCTAATGATTCAAGATAAAACATTTAACTCTGATGGGTCATTATCATATCCCGAACCAGTTATCACACCAGGTGCTCTGCTTCCAGCATTTACAGGTAATACGATAGCAGTTAACGGTAAACTTTGGCCTTATGTAGAAGTAGAGCCTCGTAAATATCGATTAAGATTTCTTAATGGATCTAATGAAAGACACTATACATTAAGTTTTTCTGAGGATATACCGTTTCATCAAATAGGGACAGATGGAGGATTTTTAGTAGAAACTAATGAAATAAAATCCTTTACTATCTATCCTGCCGAAAGGGTAGATACGATAGTAGATTTTTCAGATTATAGCGGTAAAGAGATTATTTTAAACAATGAAGCTGACGCTGATGAAAACACTGGAGTCATTATGAAATTTAAAGTTTCCTCTGGACTTTCAGAAAACGATACTAGCGAAATCCCAACTCTTCTTAATCCTTATGATCATATAGATACAACAAATGCCCGAATTAGAGAGGTAGCAACTGGCGTGATACCTGATCCTTATGGAAGACTTATGCCCGTTTTAAATGGTCATATGTGGCATGAACCTGCAACAGAGATAGTTACAAAAGATACTGTTGAAGTTTGGAATATTACTAATTTGGGACCGGTAACTCACCCAATTCATATTCACCTTATTCAATTTCAAATCCTTTCTAGAAAAGATGCTGATACAGGGGAAGAAATCCCACTTAACTCTTATGAAAAAGGATGGAAAGATACTGTTGTAGTCCCTTCGGGAACTACTACAACTGTAGCTATGCACTTTACTGGATTCAGTGGTGAATATGTCTGGCATTGTCATATATTGGAGCATGAAGATCATGATATGATGAGACCACTTCGCGTGATAGAATAGCTTTAATCTAAGATTTTATATGTTTTCATTATGCTTAATTCTAAAATTTTGAAGTAAGCTTAGAGTTATATTGTCCTCGAACATTGCTAGTTTGACCATCATAAGTTAACTATTAAAAAGCACGTTTTACTATAGGATACGTCAAATAGCTATGAACCAATTATTTAATCTTATATCCAGATGCCTTAAAACCCAAATAGATTCTTTATAGTAGGTTATCAGAAGTAGAGAGAAGCGGTAGGCATTGTCATTAAGTAAGTGAAAATGATATTTAATTTCTCTCGTTGAGGAGCTGTATCAAAATGACTAAAAATAAATAGTCATGGAGCTACATGCTCCTTTTTTAAACCTTTTTATTTTTTAATTTTGAGTACGAAAAAAGAAGGAACTTGAAATCCTTCAAAACTAGCTGGTATTTTTTTACTTTATGCTCCTTTTTAATATGCAGGTGTTGTTTACAATGTTCATTTTGAATTTTATAATATAATTTCGGTTCAACACCAGAATTGGTTCTTGACAACAAGTTGATAAAAATAACTGAATAATAAATTGAGAATTTCAGTATTTTGTCATTACTTATGAATCGTCATTAAATTTAATTTCTTAGTTGAACCAAGTCAAGCACCATTTTTGGTGAAGACTCATAATTTCTTAATATCATATCCAAAACAAAGAAGTAACATTTCGACTAAAACATGAACTTTCTCACGCGTTAAAAATTTTCTAAAGCCATCATCCTGTTTTAAAACGCCAAAGGCTTCCTAAACTTGAATGGAACGATTCTTTCTCAAAATAATGCCTTCTTCACTTTGAATATTTTTAAGTGATTCTTCTCTTAGGAGAATCATTTTTTTGATGCTTCAACTCTTTTATTATTTCCTTCTTTTGCCTGGGTACATTTGGAACGTACTGGGCAGTCGATACACGATTCACATTCGTAGATGGTGACTTCTCGTTTGTATCCTGTTTTAGTTTCTCGAGTTTTTACTTCAATCGCTTTTAGTTCCCTGCCTGCAGAGCAGATATATGTATCTCTTTCTTCATCGTAACTCATATTTTCTCGTTTTCAAATTTGAGCTTTGAATTCGTTTGTTTTGGATGACTCAGCGTTTGTTGGTTTAATGAAAACTTTTTGGTTAGTCTTTTTTAAATAAACATAATTTTCTTCACTTTCATATCCCGCATCCACGATAATCTGTTCAAATTTCTTAGATCATCAAGGAACAACGATTAGCATTCGTTTCAATTTTAGTCCCATCAATAAATAAGTTTTTAAATTTGATTTCATCTAAACGATATAGCTTTTCGATTAATTGGTCAAACAAGTTTCCCATCACACCATTAATTAAACGTTCTTCTCTAAAACGATTCATTTCATTATGACTATAGTCTGCCTTTCTCGGCACAACTATTAAACATTTAGTGTGTCGTGATAAATGTAGATTTTATTTCTGTTTATATATAGGTACGGTGTAACCAGTAAGTAAGCAAATGGAATGTATATCGCGTCGACAAAGTTTTTCGATTTCACGAGAAGAGAACGCTCAATGCATATAACCATAAACTAAAATTTGAAACATAATGACGGGTGGTACGGCAGACTTTCTACCCTTATCAGAGTAGGCGCTTAAAAATTTTGTATCATCTAATCCCTCCAATCATTCATTAAGCAGACGTATAGGGTCATTAATTGGAATATAAGTTTGAATCTCCATATTTAAAGAAAGTTAATACCCAGGTGAAAAATGTGTGTACGCTAAATTTTTAAGAGAAGAGGCTATCTATATAAAAACAGAGAAATCATCTACATTTTCAGAATCATCCTCAGTTTCTAGTCCTTTTTAAGTTCAAGGCCAACTATAGTCCAGATAAAAATTTTCTATGAAGAAAATTTATCTGGACTTATATATTTTGATACAGTCCCTTTTTGTGTCGTTTATATGTCATATTTTTAACTGAATCTAACATATAATGTAAAACTATAGATGAATGGAGGAATAGAAGATGAGACGAGCTCGATTAATTGAAAATCGAGCGGTCTTTTTGGCATATGTGTTAGCAAAATGTAATTTCTCAACGGTTGAAGGGTTACATCGTCGATTTCCCCTTGTCTGGCAACGACGAGATCAATATAAATATTATAAGCATGTATGCTTGGAGAGACCCAGCTTTAAAGAAGAATATCAATTAAAATTTGCTTATTGTTTATTCGAGGAAGCAGAACATGATCAAGATATCTTCAATGTGTTATTTGATATCTTATATAAACAGTACCCCCTACTTTATAAAGAATTAAAAAAGAATTATTCACGTCATAACTTACTCCCCGATATGGATTTAGAGAAATTAATGAGTCAGAAAGATCAGAGTAATCAAGATTATTTAATTTATCTCTCTGTATTTGATTTTTTTATTCAAAAATTAGAAGTAAAGATTAGTGAAGGTGAACAATATTATCAATTAAAACAACGTTGCGACAAATTACAGCACACTATTCTTGAATTTGAAGAAGAAAGTTACCAATATTTAAAGCAGAACTTAACTCAACCAAGCTCTATTTCATTTAAACAGATTAAAAATTTTTGTCGAAGTTATTCAGACTATTTAGGGCAGAGTATCATTGATGTCTTGAATTCAAAACTCATCTTGTTTAATCAAAATAAAAGGAGTCAATGGCTGCATGAATTAGGATTAATGAATCAGGAGTTCAGTCATCGATTAACAGCTTCAGATGTTTATCAATTAATAGCTCTCTTACTCTGTACAGATGAAGATGATTCATGCGATGAGGATGTGGAGATTATTAAAGTAGGGGACTACGTCTTACCAGTCCCAATATTTGAGGCATTTGAAGAATCATTGAATGAGCTATTACCTTATTTTGTGATGAGTCAGTTAATCAAGGAAAACCGTGAGTTCTTCTTACAGTCATATACCCTAAAAGATCAAATGATTTCTAAACAGTTAGAAAAAGAAGTCGATTTACTCAAACGTGATTTGAAATCGTTGAAAGAAGTTAATAAAAGCTTAAAAAGAACAATAAATAAACAAAAATTGGTACAGGAGAAGGCCCATAAGCGGCAGCTTAAAAACTTACAAACAATGTTAATAACGACGACTCGGGAGAAAGAACGTTTACAACAAGAGATAGTAAGACTAAAAAATAAATGCGAACAATTAGAATTTACATTAAAAAATGAAGACGAACAGCAGGATGTGAATCATGAAATAATTCTATCTGAAGTGATTGATGTAAATAAAATTAATAAAGCAGAGATTATGATTGTAGGCGGAGCAACACAAACCATTCAAAAGTTAAAACGTGTTTTACCTAATTGCAAGTACTTTGAGGTTGATAAAAAATACAATGATCAGTATTTTAATGGAGTAAAATTAGCGATTTTATTAACGAATATTTTAAATCATGGAATGACAAAAAAATTAGATAAACATTGTCCGCAGGTTATAAAAAAGTCGGTTAGTGCGACTAATGTAGAACTAATTATTAAGGAGATTGCAAAAGTCCAATTAAATAAATAAAAAGCTCACGACATCGTGAGCTTTTTTAGAAGAGACCTGGAAAGTTAATCTCGTTTTGAAAAATTGTTTGGAATTTCGGAATGTGTGAAGTTTATTAGGGATAACTTCACTTGTTAGGGTGGTCTATGTCTTGCTGACTCTTATATTATGACAAAAAAAGTGACTTTTTTCAATAGATTTTCAATAAAAAAAACAAACTTTCGTTCGAATTTTGTTGCGGAATTAATTATTTATGATTTTTAATATATAAGTCCAGATAAATTTTCTTCATAGAAAATTTAAGCCCTACTAGCGGTAGATACATTTTCTTCGAAAATGGTAGGTGACCCATTCCCTAGCAAAGGAGGAGTAGATTATCTTTGATAATCGCTAGGTGACCCCTGGACGATAGTTGGCCTTGAACTTAAAAAGGACTAGAAACTGAGTATGATTCTGAAAATGTAGATTATTTCTCTGTTTTTATATAGATATTTGTTATAATAAGACATATGCAAAATAAAGGTTTGAGGTGTTAATGTGTTTAAAACAGTCGGATTATTTGCACATGTTGATGCAGGCAAAACGTCACTTGCTGAACAAATTTTATATGAAACGAATGTCATTCGCACAAAAGGAAGAGTAGACCATCAAAATACTTTTTTAGATCATCATCCAATTGAAAAAGAGCGTGGAATTACCGTTTTTACTGAGCAAGCTTCTTTTAAATATAATGAATCGATCTATTATTTATTAGATACACCAGGTCATATTGATTTCTCAAGTGAAATGGAGCGTGCGATTAAAATTTTAGATTATGCGATTGTGATCATTAGTGCGGTTGAAGGCGTTCAAAGTCATACGGAAACCATTATTGATTGTTTAAAGCAGTATCGCATTCCGATGGTCTTTTTTATTAATAAAGTCGATCGAGAAGGAGCAGATATTGAAAAAGTGATGACCGAACTTCATCAAAGTTTAAAAGTTAATCCTATTTATTTAGCGAATGAACTAGATTTAAATCAACTTCCATTAGAAATCATTGAGCAATTAGCAGAACTAGATGAAGAATTACTTAACTATTTTCTTGAGAGTCCAGATGATTTAACTTTTTGGTTGAATTGTTTGAAAGAAAAAGTTACTGAACAACAAGTCTGTCCTGTTTTTAGTGGTTCAGCATTAAAAAATATAGGGATTAAATCATTTTTAAAGCAATTTGATATGCTGACCGAGACCGTTTATGACGAAGAAGGTTCATTTTTAGGAAAAGTTTATAAAATTCGCTATGATGAAAATAGTGAACGAGTTACTTATTTAAAAATTATGAGTGGATCTTTATCAGTGAAAGAGCTGATTAATACGTCATTAGATAAAGAAGCTGAAAAAGTAAACCAACTACGCTGTTATCATGGAAAGAAGTATGAGACGTCTGTTACGGCGAAAGCAGGGGAGTTAATTGCAGTGACGGGACTGACTCATACAGTAGCGGGACAAACGGTTGGCGATGAGATTAACATGCAAGAAGCATTACTACAACCTGTGTTAAATGTTTCTGTACTATATCCTAAAAATTTAAATGTTCAAAGTGTCTTAGCTATTTTTAAAAAATTAGAAGATGAAGATCCAACACTGTTAGTCACATGGAATGAATTAAATCAATCGATTGAGTTATCTGTGATGGGAAGTATTCAATTAGAAGTTTTAAAAGAGGTAATAAAAGAAAGATTTGATTTAAATGTTGATTTTAGTTCGAAAAAAGTCATTTATCAAGAAACCATTGATAATGTAGTTATTGGAAGTGGTCATTATGAACCATTAAAACACTATGCTGAGGTTCATTTACAGTTAGAACCCAATCCAAGAGGGAAAGGCGTGACTTTTGAAACGTGCTGTTCGATTGAGGCGCTTGATTTAAGTTATCAAAACCTGGTTCAGACACATATTTTTGAAAAAACGCACCGAGGCATTCTAACTGGCTCTTCTTTAACAGATGTTCATATTAAACTGTTAACAGGCCGTTCACATCAGAAACATACATCGGGCGGTGATTTTAGAGAGGCAACGTATCGAGCAATTCGACAAGGGCTAGAGCAAGCTCGCAATGTGTTACTTGAACCTTACTATGCGGTTAAAATGGAAGTCGAGTTAGAGTTGATGGGACGTGTTCTGACTGATTTGAAAAAACTTTATGGAGAAGTTGATCCACCAGTGATAGAAGAAAATAAATGTGTGATTAGCGGAAAAGTACCAGTTGCCACTTTTATGGATTATCCTATTGAGTTTTTATCTTATACAAAAGGACGCGGAAGATTGAGTTTACATGTCTTAGGATATGATGTGTGTCACAATGACAAGCAGGTGATTGAACAAATCGCCTATGATAAAGATTCTGATCGATTAAATCCATCAGGTTCTGTATTTTGTCAGAAAGGAAGCGGGTTTACAGTTTCTTGGAATGAGGTAACTAATTATATGCATTGTAAAATTTAATCATAGTGAAGCGGCGGAGATAGGTATCATTTCCGTCGCTTTTTGTCATGATTAAAAGAATATAAAAAGGTGAATTATAAAAGGTTAAAGAATATGTAAAAAAAGTCCATACAAAAGCACCATACCCCGTCTTGTAATCGTATAAAGTTTGTGATATTTTATACTTAAGCGTTTCCATATGAATTGCATTCGCATATACGAATGACAGCGAGGGGGCTGCATAACATATGGATTCACTAAAAAAGAAAATAATAATTAATTTATTTATTTTAGGGAGGGTTTTTAGTGAAAAAACTATGGTCACTAGCAACAGTGTTTGCATGTGCAACTGCATTGGTTGCTTGTTCAGCAAATGAAGGGAAAGATGACAATAAGAATTCAACGCCATCTACAGAAGAAGGAGGAAGTTCAAGTGAATCAACTGATCAAGTAACCTTCCGATTCTCATGGTGGGGAGGAGACTCTAGACATGCCGCAACACTTGAAGTTATCGATTTATACATGGAGAAAAATCCACATGTAACGATTGTTCCAGAGTATGCTGCGTGGTCTGGATATCAAGATAAGTATACGACTCAGTATGCAGGTGGAACCAATGCTGATTTAATGCAAGTTAACTACAACTGGTTATGGATTTACTCGCCAGATGGAGAAGGTTATTATGATTTAAATGAATTATCAGATACTTTAACATTAAGTAATTATAATTCATCAATCTTAGATGCAATGAGTATTGAAGGAAATTTATTAGCTTTACCAACAAGTATTACCGCTCGTGTTCCATTTATTAATACGACACTTTATGAATCAGCTGGCGTTGAAGTGCCGTCAACATGGGATGGACTCATGGAAGCTGGTAAAACAATTCAACAAAATCTTGGAGATAACTATTATGCATTAAGTAAACTAGGTAAAGCAGGAATGATGTATCTTGTGTTTAGTTACTTAGAACAAGAAACGGGTAAAACATTCTTTGATGAAGAAGGGAATATCAATTACTCGTTAGAAGAGTTAACAAAAGGTTATCAATTATTAGCGGACATGGTTGACAATCATGTGATGCCAGCAGGAAATGTTGACTCAAATGAGTTAGATGAAAAAAATCCGAAGTGGATTACTGGAGAATATGGTGGAATTAATGAATGGGACTCAAGTGTTGCTAAATACATTGATACGTTAGAAGAAGGCCAAGAAGTTGCGCCATTTGCACAGTTTACTATGGATGGAGCTAAGTTAACGGGGAATATTCAAAAACCATCCATGGGATTTGCAATTAGTAAAAATGCTGAAAACCCAGAAGAAATTGCAAAATTCTTAGAGTTTATGTTAACAGATCCAGAAGCAGTTGAAATTATGGGAACAGAACGAGGAATTCCAGCTAACCAAGCAGGATATGAGATTTTAACTGAAAAAGGATTATTAACTGGCGCAAGTGTTGATGCTTATAACATTCATATCGATGTTGAATCAACAATCATGCATCCATTCTATGAATATACGGATGTAAAAGATTTATATGAAGGTGCTGGAGAAGAGGTTATCTTTGGAACAATGACTCCAGAGGAAGCAGCTCAAAAAGTCATTAATGAAATGCCAAGAATTATGGATGAAGCAATGGGGCGATAAAAATTGGAAAATGTAAAGAAGGCTACAAATATTATTGAAAAACAAGGGAAAGTAAAGAAAAAGTTTCAATTTAATAGTGCATATTTATATTTATTACCATGGTTAATTGGATTTATTGTGTTTAAGTTAAATCCATTTTATAATTCGTTAGTTTTAAGTTTTCAACAAAACAACTTAATTCGAGAGCCAAAATGGGTTCAATTACAAAACTATCAACAATTATTATTTGAAGATGAATTATTTAAAACATCATTAATTGTGACATTTAAATACGTCTTAATGACGGTACCACTTGTTCTTGTGTTTGCATTATTTATCGCCTATATCTTGAACTTTAAGATTAAGGGAGTTAACTTCTTCCGTACTGCCTACTACATCCCTTCGATCCTTGGAGGAAGTGTGGCCGTGTCAATTGTTTGGAAGTTTATTTTTGGAAATGATGGCGTGATTAATGCCATGTTAGATTTAGTCGGACTTGAGCCAGTCATGTGGTTAACTGATACACGATTTGCCTTAATTGTTTTAAGTTTATTAAAAGCATGGCAGTTTGGTTCAGTAATGGTTATTTTCTTATCTGCTTTACAAAATGTCCCAACCTCACTTTATGAAGCAGCTTCAATTGATGGGGCAGGAAAATGGCGTTCATTCTTTACGATTACTGTTCCAATGATTACACCAGTTATCTTATTTAATGCCGTTCAGTTATTAGTAAAATCGTTCCAAGAATTTAACTCGGCTTACTTAATCTCTGATGGAGGTCCATTAAATTCAACTTATCTATTAAATCTTTTCATTTACCGAAATGCATTTAGTAGCTTTAAAATGGGATATGCATCTGCTGCTTCATGGATCATGTTTATTATTATCATGGCCTTAACCGCAGTTGTATTTAGAAGTTCGAATTATTGGGTACATTATAATGATTAAGGAGGATGAGTAGTATGAATGGAACTTTAAAACGAAAAATTAATGTTTATACGCGCTACACAATCCTTGCAGTAGTTGGTATTTTTATGATGTATCCACTATTTTGGCTTGTTGGTGCATGTTTCAAAGAAAATTCTGAAATTTTCACATCAGCGGCATTTTGGCCTAAAAATCCAGTGAACGGAATTGAGTCGTTTATTAACGGATGGAAAACAAACACACCTTTTGACTTAGGACACTACTTTTTAAATTCATTAAAGTTCTTAATTCCTAGAACCGTGTTTACCGTTATTTCAAGTATTTTAACGGCTTATGTGTTAACCAGACGTTCATTTAAATTTAAAAAGATTGTCTTCGCAATTGTAATCGGAACATTATTAATGCCAGAAGTTGTCTTCCGTATTCCACTATACTTATTCTGGCGTGATTTAAATTTATTAGATACGCATATTCCACTTTGGTTAGACAGTGCATTCGCAACAAACTCATTCTTTGTCTTTATGTTAATCCAATTTATGCGTACGATTCCAAAAGAGTTAGATGAAGCAGCGAAGATGGATGGATGTAACTCATTTCAAACATTAGTGCATATCTTAATTCCAGTCATGAAGCCTTCAATTATTACAGTCGCTTTATTAACGTTCATGTGGGGGATGAATGATTTCCAAGGACCATTAATCTATATTTCAAGTATTGAAAAATATCCTTTATCAATTGCAATGCGTTTAGCGATGGATAATACAGATTCTTCGGTTCAATATCGTAACATTTTTGCGATGTCATTAATGTCAATTATTCCATGTATTCTTTTATTCTACTGTGCACAAAGTTACTTTATTGACGGGATTGCAACGACTGGATCAAAAGAATAGTTTGGGCTAAAGAACTAATGGCTTCGGTCATTAGTTCTTTAGTTTATATGAGAATAATGAGTTGGAGGATGAGTGCAATGAAGCAGTTAGAAACATACTTTAAGAAGTATTTAAAGGAATTTAAGCCTTATAAAGGATTTTGGTGCTATGAAGATGGCGTTATTTTAAAAGGTGCAATGGATTTGTATAAAGCAACGGATGATCTGACTTATTGGCAATTTGTTGAACATTATTTAAATGAATTCGTGGATCAAGATGGAAATTTAAAAGGCTACAAATCAACGGAATATAATATCGATCATGTAAATGCAGGAAAAGTTTTATTTGATGCTTATCAAAAAACAAAAGATGAACGATTTAAAGTAGCGATTGAACATCTAATGGATCAATTAAGAACTCATCCTCGAACAAAATCAGGTAACTTTTGGCATAAAAATCGTTATCCTCATCAAGTTTGGTTAGATGGGTTATACATGGCGTTACCTTTTTACACCCGATACGAAACCACATTTAATGGTCTTCAAAATTATGAAGATATCTATCATCAGTTTATGGAGGTTTATCGAACACATAGAAATCAAGAGAATGGTTTATATTATCATGCATTTGATGAGTCAAAAAGTTTGTTCTGGTGTGATAAAGAAACAGGATTATCTCCTAACTATTGGTTGCGTGCAGAAGGATGGTTATTAATGGCTTTAATTGATACTATTGATCAAATGAGTGAAACCATTTTTGAATATTATAAAGGATTAATTGATATGTTTATCCAAAGCATCGTTGATATTATTCCATTTCAAGATGAAAAAACTGGTTTATGGTATCAAGTGATTGATCAAATGGATCGAGAAGGCAATTACTTAGAGGTATCTGGTAGTGCTATGGTCATTTATTCAATTTTAAAAGGAGTTCGTTTAAATATTTTAGATGCTTCCTATCAAGAGATTGCGTTAAAAGGATTAAATGGAATTCTTGATGTTTATGGCTACGAAGATGAAAGTGGTTATCACATCGGTGGAATTTGTGAAGTGGCAGGATTGGGAAGTTTTAATGGGGTAGTTCGTGATGGAAGCTTTGACTATTATATTTCTGAAAAAGTTGTACCAGATGAAGCTAAAGGGATTGGCCCTCTAATGATGGCTTATGCTGAATATTTAATGGGTGATTGCCATTATGAGAATTAAATTACAATTTATTTCATCAACAAGTGCTTTATTTGAGTTAGAGAACGATGATATTGTAAAGACTCAAACACCTTATACTATTTTCTTAAATAATCAAATCTACAAAAAAGATAATGATGACAATGTTTTTAGCCTTTATCATTTAAAGCCAAATACAAGTTATCAATTAACGATTGTAGATCAAGTAAGTCAATTATCAACAAGTCTGAACTTTCAAACAGAAGTAGAGTCCATTTGTTTAAATGTTAAACGGTTCAATGCTAAAGGAAATGGATTAGATGACGATACATTAGCCATACAGGCAGCTATTATGGCTTGTCCATCTCAAGGAAGAGTTTATATTCCCAAAGGGATTTATCGAGTAAAGACGATTTTCTTAAAATCTGATTTGACACTTGAATTTGAAGAAGGAGCAACATTACTATCTAATCTTACAAAAGAGACAGGTGCTATTTTACCAGGCTACACAGTTACTTCAAATCAAGAAGAGTATTATTTAGGATCATGGGAGGGAAATCCATTAGATACATTTTCAGCCTTAATTCAAGGAATTAATGTCAACAACATTAAAATTATTGGTGAAGGAATATTAGATGGAAATAGTCAAGGTGATTGGTGGAAGTATCCAAAGATTAAAAGAGGTGCCTGGCGTCCACGGTTATTTCAATTAATTAATTGTCAAAGTGTAACGCTTCAAGGATTGACGTTAACAAATTCCCCATCATGGACGATTCATCCTCTATGGTCAAGTGACTTAATATTTGCTGATTTAAAAATTATCAACCCAAAAGATTCCCCCAATACTGACGGATTAGATCCAGAGTCATGTAAAAATGTTTTAATTCTTGGAGTCTACTTTTCTGTCGGTGATGACTGTATTGCCATTAAATCAGGAAAAATTTATTTAGGGAAGCGTTTAAAGCGTCCATCAGAAAATATCCAAATTCGAAATTGTAGTATGAATTTTGGTCATGGAGCTGTCGTGATTGGCAGTGAGATGGCTGGTGGCGTTAAAAACATCTTGGTCGAACGTTGTTTGTTTAATGAGACGGATCGCGGATTACGTATTAAAACAAGACGAGGACGCGGAAAAGATGCCATTATCGAACAGATTACATTCAGAAATATTAAAATGAAGAAGGTTATTTCTCCACTGGTCATCAATAGTTTTTATTTCTGTGATCCAGATGGTCATAGTGATTATGTGAAGTCAAAAGAAGCTTTAAGTATCGATGAACGAATACCACTCATTCGTGACTGTACTTTTGAAAGACTTCAGTGTGTAGAGTGTGAAGCTGTTGCTAGTTATTTCTATGGATTACCAGAACAACCGATTGAAAAAATAAAGTTAAAAGATTGTTCATTTAGCTTCTTAAATCAAGCGAAACCAAACTATCCAGCGATGATGGATGATATTCGCTCATACTGTAAAGAAGGGTTAATTGTTACAAATGTTAAAGAACTAGAAGTAAAAAATGTATCCTTCGAAGGTGTTTTAGGAGATGAACTGATTCTTAATCAAGTACAAAAGGTGGTGAGTGATTGTGATACTAAGAAGATTAATCGCTGAATTCATTGATATTGCTATCTTAATTGGAGGAACGGCTGCCGGAATTTATTTAGCGGGACAACTTAATACTTTGTTTGATGAATCGTTTTTCTTACTAACGTTAAGTGAAGTGTGCGTCATTGTCCTCGTTCCTATTTTACTTCAATCACTATTTTGGTTAGAAAACACAACAATCGGTAAAACGATGGTCTTTTGTACAGTAGAGTCAATCGATGAGACGGAGCTTAATTATTTTTCAATGATGACAAGAGAATACATTTCAAAAGTTTTTTCTTGTTATTTAGTCTGTTTACCTGTTTTATTTGGGAAAAAGGGATTGCATGAAATTGTAACCAACTCAGTTGTAAAGTTAAAACTAAAAAGAGGATAGAGAGGAATAATAATGAGAGAGTTTTTAACGGATGATTTTTTATTATATAACGATACCGCTAAAACGTTATATCACAATTATGCAAAACAGATGCCAATTATCGATTTTCATAGTCACTTAAGTGCAAAAGAAATCTATGAAAATAAACAGTTTGATAATATTACAGAAGTTTGGCTTGGTGGGGATCATTACAAGTGGCGTGCGATGAGAACATTAGGTGTTTTAGAAGAAGCAATTACTGGTGCAGTGGCTAGTGAAGAAAAATTTAATGGTTGGGCCAAATCAATGCCATATTTGATTGGAAATCCTTTATACCATTGGACACACCTTGAACTTCAACGCTACTTTAATATTAAAACACCATTAAGCGCAAAAACAGCAAAAGAAGTTTATGAGGAGTGCAACCGCTTATTAGCGCTGCCAAACTATCGAGTACGTGGATTAATTGAGCAAATGAATGTAGATGTCATTTGTACAACAGATGATCCTTGTGATGACTTAACTTATCACCAATTAATTGCCAAAGACGAAACATTTAAAACGAAAATTTTGCCAACGTTTAGACCTGATAAGGCAGCAAATATTGAGTTAAGTTGGTTTAATGATTGGATTTCACAACTGGCTACTGTGGTTGGCTATCAAATTACGTGCTTAGATGATTTGTTTAAAGCTTTAAAGGAGCGAATGGATTTCTTTATTAGTTGTGGATGTAAAGCATCAGATAATGGGGTAGATGTCTTAGCATTTACAGAATCAACAAAAGAAGAGGCCGATCATATTTTTAAAAAAGCTTTGGCTCATGAGTCATTAACAAAAGAAGAAGTAGAAAAGTATAAAACTCAAATGTATTTATTTTTAGGAGAACAGTATAGTAAACGTGATTGGGTGATGCAATTTCATATTGGGGCACTTCGTAACAATAATACAATGATGCTTGAAAAATTAGGTCCAGATACAGGGTATGATTCAATTAATAATTCATTAGACACTCAAAAGTTAGCTAAATTTTTAAATGCATTAAACATAAACGGCCATTTACCAAAAACCATTATTTATGATTTAAATCCTAGCGATAATCATAAAATTGTGACGCTAATGCAATGTTTCCAAGATGGAATAACACCAGGAAAACTTCAATTTGGATCAGCTTGGTGGTTTAATGATCATAAAGATGGGATGAATGATCAAATGCGTGCATTAGCTGCAAATGGTGTGTTATCGAAATTTGTTGGGATGTTAACTGATTCAAGAAGTTTCCTATCTTTCCCAAGACATGAATATTTCAGACGTTTATTATGTCAATTGATTGGAGAGTATGTGGAACAAGGTGAATATCCTGCTGATTTTGAGTTATTAGGACAAATTGTTCAAGATATTTGCTATTATAATGCAAAAGAATTTTTTAATTTAACAAACGAATTACAGTAGTGGGGGAAACGTTATGAATGTGTTAAATGAGAGTATGATTCAACGATCAATTCGTCCGATTAAAGTTGTACAGTTTGGAGAAGGAAATTTCTTACGAGCGTTTGTTGATTGGATGTTGCAGGAGTTAAATAACGCGAACTTATTTAATGGAGATGTTGCTGTCGTTCAGCCGTTAGCCAGCGGACGTGTTAAAGAATTAGAAAAGCAAGACGGTTTATATACGTTAATTCAAGAAGGAGTTCAAAATAATGAGTTCATTTCTAAATCACAGATTATTGACTGTTTAAGAACGTTTGTGGATCCTTATGAGTCTTATGAAGATTTCTTAAAACTAGCTGAAATTCCGACACTTGAATTATTAATTTCAAATACAACAGAATCAGGAATTGTATTAGATAAAACAGATTCAATTTATCAGACACCACCTAAAACTTTTCCAGGTAAAGTGTTAGCGTTCTTATATCATCGTTATCAGACATTTAATGGTGATCGCACTAAAGGGCTTTATATTATTCCGTGCGAGCTCATTGATAACAATGGAGATGAATTATATCGATGTGTTAAGGCATTAGCAACGATCAACCAATTAGATGAAGAGTTTATGAAGTGGTTAGATGAAGCGAATATATTCACGAATTCATTAGTTGACCGAATTGTCCCTGGATATCCAGCGACTCGTATAAATGAGTTTACGAATCAATTAGGTTATATTGATCACAATTTAGTATTAGGTGAAGTATTCCATTTGTGGGTCATAGAAGACCGTGGGGAGGTTGCAAATCTATTAAAAGGATCAGAAGCTGGTTTAAATATTTTATTTACTAAAGATATTAAGCCTTATAAAATTCGTAAAGTTCGAATCTTAAATGGTTTACATACGTTAATGGTTCCAGTTGCCTATTTAAATGGTATTGATACGGTTGGAGAGACAATGTCAAACGAAACATTATTACAATATATTAACCAAACCGTCGATCAAGAAATGGTTCCTGCAACGGAAAAATATTTAACGAAAGAGGAACTCAAAGCTTTTGCTCATGAAGTTTATGACCGCTTTAATAATCCACGGGTTAGACATGAACTTATGTCAATTGCATTAAACTCAAGTGCTAAGTTTAAAAGTCGTCTATTACCAACGGCATTAGATTATGTTGAGAAATTTGGAACGTTTCCAAAACATATTGCGTTCTCCTTAGCAAGCGCATTTGTTTTTTATCGTGGAAAACGTAATAGTGAAACGATTTCTTTAAAAGATGAAGCACACTTATTAGCGTATTATGATGAGCTGTGGAGAAAGTATGAAAACAATGAGCTTTCTTTACAAGAAATCGTTACTGCCTTTTTAGGGATGAAAGAACATTGGGGACAAGACTTAAATGAAATTCCACACTTAACAGATGACATCGTTCAAATGACAGCGGATATTTTAAATCACGGGATGAAAAACTCCCTTGAAAAAGTGGTGATTGGCGCATGAGACCTTTTATTCAATTACATCCAGATGATAATGTGATCGTTGCGTTAACAGAACTTCAACGTGGGATGGCTTTAACGGTTAATGGTGAGACATTAATCGTTAAAGAGTCGATTCAACGAGGACATAAAGTCGCCATTCAAAAGATTGAGACGAACAACCTTGTGATTAAATATGGCTTTCCAATCGGCCATGCGATTCATGAAATTGAGCCAGGAATGCATGTTCATACGCATAATATTAAAACAAATTTAAATGATTGCTTAGAATATGAGTATCAGCCGAACTTAAAACCTGTCGCTAAACCTTTAATGGATCGAGAGATTCGTGCGTATTATCGAAAAAATTTAGAGATTGGCATTCGAAATGAACTTTGGATTATTCCAACCGTTGGATGTGTTAATAAAACAGCAGAGATTATAAAAAATCAGTTTTTAGCTGAAACTGAAAACTTATCCATTGATGGTGTTTTTGCTTTTTCTCATCCATTTGGTTGTTCACAAATGGGGGATGATCACGAAACAACAAAGGCTATTTTGCAAAATATCGTGAAGCATCCAAATGCCGGTGGTGTTTTAGTGTTAGGATTAGGATGTGAAAATAATCAGATTGATGCTTTTAAAGCAGACCTTGGTGACTATGATGAACAACGAGTTCGATTTCTAGTGGCTCAGGAGGTAGATGATGAGATTGAAACAGGGGTGTCGATCTTAAAAGAATTATATGAAATCATGAAACATGATTATCGTGCAACAGCGTTGTTACACAATTTGAAAATTGGATTAAAATGTGGAGGAAGTGACGGATTCTCAGGAATTACAGCTAACCCGCTACTCGGATATTTATCTGATTATATTGTACAAAGTGGAGGAACGACTGTTTTAACAGAAGTACCAGAAATGTTTGGGGCAGAAACCATTTTAATGAATCGAGCCAAAGATGAACAGACATTTCATAAAATTGTCGATTTAATTAATGATTTTAAACACTATTATGAGCGTCATCATCAAGTCTGTTATGAAAATCCAAGCCCGGGGAATAAAGCAGGCGGAATTACAACACTTGAAGATAAATCGTTAGGTTGTACACAAAAAGCTGGAACCTCTAATGTTGTAGATGTCTTAAAATACACGGATCGTTTAAAAGAAAATGGATTAAACTTACTTCAAGGTCCAGGAAACGATTTAGTGGCGGTTACTGCACTAGGAAGTGCAGGTTGTCATCTCGTATTATTTACAACAGGACGTGGAACCCCATTTGGTGGTTTTATTCCAACGATTAAGGTGGCAACGAACCATGAATTAGCGACTAAGAAGAAACATTGGATTGATTATGATGCAAGTACTTTATTAACAGCTTCAACAACAGATGAAGTGGTTGAAGATTTTATTAATTATGTTTGTGATGTATGTAGCGGAAAATGGACGAATAATGAGATTAACGGTTATCGAGAAATTGATATTTGGAAATCGGGTGTTACCTTATAGTGTTTGACTATGTATAAATTTTATCAAATGATGGAGTGACTTAAATGGTCAATGGTATAATTAGGGGGGATCTTTTACATGAAATTAGGAATTCGTGCTCATGATTTAGGAAGGTTGCCGGCACAGCAATTAATTGAATCTTTAAAAGATCACCACTTTCATTTCATTCAATTAGTATTGGCGAAAGCTATTGAGTCTGATCAGCCACAGTTACTGATTGATAATGAGTTATTTATTAAAGAGTTGAGCCAAGCGTTAAAATCTAATGAGATTGAAGTTGCCATGTTAGGTGCTTATTTTAATCCCGTTCATAGTAATAAGAAGAAAGTCGCTCAAACAGTGGATTACTTTAAAAAACATTTGAAGATGGCTAAACAATTTCATACGACACTTGTAGGGACCGAAACAGGTTCATATAATGATGATCAATGGACCTTTCATGAAAAAAATAGTAGTGAAGAAGCCTTTTTAGAAGTCAAAAAAGTATTTAGTGAGCTATTGCCTGTTGCTAAAGAAGAAGGCATCTATTTAGCCATTGAACCAGCTTATCAACATGTGATTTCCTCACCTCAACGATTGAGAAGACTATTAGATGAGCTTAACCATGATCATATTCGTGTAACCTTTGATTTATTTAACTTATTATCGATTCATACTTATCAAGATCAACATGCTATTGTGGATGAAATGATTGAGTTGTTTAACGAAGACATTCGAGTGATTCATGCTAAAGATTTTATTATAGAGAATGGAAACTTGAAGCAGGTAGCGCCGGGGCAAGGATTATTAGATTATCCTTATTTATTAGAAAAAATTAGTCAGTTACCAACAGATCCTATTATTATTTTTGAAGGAGTTGTTGGTGAAGATATTCAACGGAGTACGACGTTCTTAAAAAACTTAACAAATCACAACAATGAAGGAATGAGTTAAAGGATGAAAATAAATCGGACCACTCAAAGAACGATCGAAATTTTAGAATTAGTCGCTGCAAGTCACGAAGGATTAACACTTCATGAAATTGCAAGTCAGTTAAAAATACCTAAGACAAGTGCATTTGATATTTTAGAAACGTTAGTTCACTTAAATATGCTATATATTAAGGAACAACGTTTAAAAACTTATGCGATTGGGGTTAAAGCATACGCCATAGGAAATATGTATTCTAAGACATCGCTATTACTCAATAGTGCTGGTTCTATCATGAAGCGATTATCACAAGAAACAGGATCCACAACACTGTTAGCCAAAGAGAATAATGGAAGTTTAATTTATACACTCAAACATGAACCAATGAAGAAAATTATCGCGACACCAGAAGTAGGAGATATGGCGTATCTTCATTCCACAAGTATTGGAAAGGCGATTCTTGCATTCAGTAAAAATCAAAAAGAAAAGATTCAGCAACTGAATCTATATCCGATAACAAGCTGTACCATTACTTGTGATAGCCAATTACTAGAGGAATTACAGTTGATTAAGACTCGAGGATATGCCATCGCAAATCGTGAAAATGAAGAATATACATTTGCCATTGCTGCACCAATTTTTGATTATCATGGGGTCGTCTCATCAGCAATTGGAGTTGTGAATCTTTATAAAGAAGGCTATGATCCAGATGAAGATATTCAAAAGGTTGTGAAAGCAGCAGCGGAAATTTCAAAATTGTTAGGTTATAAAGCGTAGTTGAGGAGAGGGGATTTAAAAATGAAATTAGAAACACGTTATTCAAATCATCCAAATGATGTGAAACATTATACGACAGAGCAATTACGTGAGCACTTTTTAATTGAAGAAGTCTTTGTTAAAGATGAAGCTAATTTAACATACTCACATAATGATCGTATTATTGCTGGGGGAATTATGCCGGTTCATCAAGTACTGACGCTTGAAGCAGGAAAAGAAATGGGAGTTGAGACTTTTTTTGAACGACGTGAAGGTGGAATTATTAACATTGGTGGAAAAGGAATCATTACGTTAGATGGTGAGATCTATGAACTTGATTACCAAGATGGTTTATATATTGGAATGGGCGTAAAAGAAATTGCATTTAAATCAGTAGATGAATCTCATCCTCCAAAGTTTTATTTTAATAGTGCACCTGCCCATCATCATTACCCACATACATTAATTACCCTTGAAAAAGCAAATAAAGTTCATTTAGGGTCGGATGCAGAGTCAAATAAACGTACAATTAACCAATACGTTCATCCCGCTGTTTGTCAGTCATGTCAGTTAGTTATGGGGATGACCATTTTAGCGCCAAACAATATGTGGAATACGATGCCATGTCATACGCATGAGCGCCGAATGGAAGTATATTTTTACTTTGATTTAGATGAAAATAGTAATGTGTTTCATTTCATGGGGCAACCGGAAGAAACTCGCCATTTAGTCGTTCGTAATGAACAGGCGGTCATTTCACCTAGTTGGTCGATTCATTCAGGAGTAGGAACAAGTCGCTATACATTCATTTGGGGAATGTGTGGTGAAAATATTACGTTCGATGATATGGATCATGTAGCGATGAAAGATTTAAAATAATGAACTAAAGAAAATAAGAGGTGTATTATGAAAAAATATGAAGTCATTAAAGAAATTTGTGAAACAGGAGTTGTCGCTGTTGTACGCGCAGAAAACGAAGCACAAGGCATTGAAATTTCAAAAGCTTGTTTAGCTGGAGGAATTAAAGCGATCGAATTAACATTTACCGTACCATTTGCAGATGAAGTGATTAAATCTTTAGTTAAAGAGTTTGGATCAAGCATGCTTATTGGGGCAGGAACGGTTTTAGATAGCGAAACGGCTCGTATCGCGATTTTAGCAGGAGCTCAATATATTGTTTCGCCTGGATTTGATTTAGAGACAGCTAAATTATGTAATCGATATCAAGTGCCTTATATGGCCGGTTGTATGACCATTACAGAAGTGATTACTGCCATGGAAGCGGGAGTCGACATTGTTAAATTATTCCCTGGAAGTGCGTTTGGACCAAGCTTTATTAAAGCGATTAAAGGACCGCTTCCTCAAGCGAATATTATGCCAACTGGAGGCGTTAGTCTAGATAATGTTGATCAGTGGATTAAAAATGGATGTGTTGCTGTTGGAGTTGGAGGCGATTTAACAGCGCCAGCTAAAACAGGTGATTATGATAAAATCACAGCTTTAGCTAAACAATTCGTTGAAAAAGTAGCAGAAGCTAGAAAGAATTAGGTGATAATCATGAAGCAGTTTGTAACCTTGGGGGAGGTTATGCAACGTCTGACTCCACCGAATCATGATCGATTAGAACAATGTCGAAGTTTAAATGTCACGTATGGGGGAAGTGAAGCTAACATTGCGATTGCTTTAGCTAATTTTGGTCATGACGTTAGATTCGCGACCGTCTTACCTAATGATTCACTTGGGATTGCGGCTTTACGTTCATTAAGACAGTATGGCATTGATTTAGCGCCAACAAAATTAACTGGCGAGATATTAGGAAGTTATTATGTTGAGGTTGGTCATTCTTTACGTGCTTCAAATGTCATTTATAATCGTAAATATTCAGCCATTGCCCAAATGGAGCAAGGGACACTTGATATAGATGAGATTTTAAATGATCGAACGCACTTACATGTGAGTGGAATTACACTAGCTTTAGGAAAAGAAATTCAAGCATTTACAGTCGAGTTAGTAAAAGCTGCCTTTGATCGTGGCTTAATCATTAGTTTTGATTTTAACTATCGTGCGAAGCTTTGGGCAGTCGAGGAGGCTTCTTCAGTGATTCGTCAAGTTTTGCCTTACGTTCATCTTGTTTTTGCTAGCTTATACGATATTGAGACGATTGGAGGGTATCAATTAAATCAATCGTTTGACACACTAGATGAGCATCGTCAAGCGGTCTTTACCTATTTTATGAGCCAGACACCTTGTCAAGCCATATTTGGTACGGTTCGAGAACAACAATCGACACATCAAAACCGTTTAAGTGCTTATTGTTATACAGCATCAGGCAATGTTTACCGCTCAAATCAAATGTATCAATTCGAGATTATTGATCGAGTGGGTGCCGGTGATGCCTTCGTTGCAGGAGTGGTTCATCGATTAGATTTGAATCAATCCAATTATGAAGAAGCATTAAACTTTGGCTTAGCATGTGGTGTTTTAAAACATACCATTAATGGAGATGTCTTAATTGTACACGAGAAAGAAATTGAAGATTTAATGAACCATACTGGTTCAATTGGAATGAAACGATAATTAGAAAAGGGGAATAGTAATGATTTTAGAACAATTTAATTTAAGTGGGAAAGTAGCAATTGTAACTGGAGCAGCTGTTGGGTTAGGTCAAGGAATGGCCGTTGGATTAGCAGAAGCAGGAGCAGATATTGTTGCAGTAGGAATTGGGTCAATGGAAGAAGTAAAGACAGCTGTTGAAGCTGTTGGGCGTCGTTGTTTGACGATTGAAGCCAATTTAATGTCAATTGAACCAATTCAATCTGTTATTGATCAAGCAGTAGAGGAATTTGGACATGTTGACATTTTAGTTAATAATGCTGGGATTATTCGTCGTGAAGATTCTGTTCAATTTTCTGAAAAAGATTGGGACGATGTCATTAATATTAATTTAAAAACGGTTTTCTTCTTCTGCCAAGCAGTTGCTAATCAGTTTATGAAACAAGGAACTGGTGGAAAAATTATTAATATTGCGTCTATGTTATCTTTCCAAGGTGGAATTCGTGTGCCATCTTATACAGCAAGTAAATCAGGAGTTAAAGGAATTACAATGTTAATGGCTAATGAGTGGGCGAAACATGGAATTAATATTAATGCGATTGCACCAGGTTATATGGCAACAGATAATACAGCACAACTTCGTGCAGATGAATCTCGCAGTTTTGAAATTTTAGGGCGTATTCCAGCTGATCGTTGGGGAACTCCAGAGGATTTAAAAGGACCTGTTGTCTTTTTAGCAAGCTCAGCTAGCGATTATGTTAATGGATATACATTAGCTGTTGATGGTGGATGGTTGGCACGTTAAAAAGTAGAAAAAATCAAAAAAGAGCACCTCAAATGGGGGCCACTGAAATAGACCTCATAAAAAAAGGAAAATCCTGAAACATTGAATGGTTT
>JAUMTV010000317.1 GCA_030531025.1 Turicibacter sp. | reverse complement strand
TGAATAGGATACACTTAATTGGACAGATAATTAAGGGTCTAGTTTATTTTAACTTTAACCTTAAAGGAGTCCTATCATGTCAAAACCTAAACCAATCCGTCGTAAATTTACTGATGAATTTAAACAACAAATGGTTCAACTTTATTTAAACGGAAAACCACGAAGAGAAATTATTGCTGAATATGACTTAGCTTCATCAGCTTTTGATCGTTGGGTCAAACAATTCCAACAATCTGGTTCTTTTAGTGAAGCTGATAATCGCACCCCTGAAGAAAATGAATTAATTGAACTTCGTAAAGAGGTTCAACGCCTAAGGATGGAAAATGATATTTTAAAGCAAGCAGCGCTGATTATAGGACGAAAATAATATTGATTAAAAATAATGCTCATAAGTATCCTGTATCAGCGATGTGCAAACTTCTAGGTATCCCACGTAGCTCTTATTATCATGAATCTCAAAAGAAAGAAAAACCTTTAGAAGACCCTATTGAATCTAAAGTCATTGAGAGTTTTCAAAGGAGTTTCTCTAACTATGGAACACGGAAAATCAAAGCAGACCTTCAGAATCAAGGGATTGTAGCCTCTCGTCGCCGAATTGGACGCATGATGGCTAAACACGGGTTAATTTCAAATTATACCGTTGCCAAATATAAGCCACAGCCACTTCCTTGTAACAATGATGAGGTTAAAAATGAATTAAATCGTGAGTTTATTAAAACTGAACCTCTTGATACAGTGGTGAGTGATTTAACTTATGTTCGTGTTAATGGAGAATGGCATTATATTTGTCTCTTAATTGACTTATATAATCGTGAAATCATTGGTCATAGCGTGGGAGCAAAGAAAGATGCTAGTCTAGTTTACGAAGCTTTCTCGAGCGTTAGCGCTAATCTTTATCGAATCAAACTGTTTCATACCGATCGTGGTGGTGAATTCAAAAACAAAATGATTGATCATATTTTAACGACTTTCGAAATTGAACGCTCATTAAGTATGAAAGGTTGTCCTTATGATAATGCCGTCGCTGAAGCGACATTTAAGATTTTTAAAACAGAATTTGTCCATCCAAGAAACTTTGAAAGTTTAGAGCAATTAAGAGAGGAATTAGATAGTTATGTGTTGTGGTTTAATCACATTCGATGCCACTCTACCTTAGGCTATCTAAGTCCAATTGCTTACAAACTAAAAGAACTTAATCAATTTGTCTAATTTAGTGTTGACATACCA
>JAUMTV010000316.1 GCA_030531025.1 Turicibacter sp. | reverse complement strand
TTTCATTTTATCAACTCACTTTATAATAATGACAATATAAAATTATAAACTACTTAAAAAATATTTGCACTCATTTTGACCTATTTTGTTAAAAATAATAAATATCCTATGTCAAACTTAGTGTGTACTTCTTTAATTATTTTATTTAATTTAATGCTTTTCAATCGTAAGCGGGTAATAATCGCACGTATAGAAAAGAGACCTCACCTGTATACTTGAAGGACAGATGAGGTCTCTTTTCTATTAGATGCCTTTACAATGTTCTTGAATATTTTTTGCCCATGGTAAAAAATCCTCCAAGAGCTCTGGTTTCATTAAAAACTCGACATTGGGTAGGTGTTCAAATAAATAAGTTAAATACTTACTATTAATGTGCAAAATTACTTCCAATTAATTTCCAGTTATAAAATACCAGTAAAAAAGAAAAAATATTAACTCAATCTCCTGTATAATTTAGTCTCCTACAACAAATCAACAAGGGGGATTAAGTTAATGTTCATAGAAGGTATTTTATCAGATGATCATTCAATTTTCAAGTTTTTACGTGAGTTAGACTTAGACCTATTTCTCTCAAAACCACAATTCAATCATTTAACAGCGTTTCTTAATCATATGATACGAGAATCTTATGATGGAAAAATTTCAAATGTAAAACATAGACATCGCACCTCTTTAGGTCGTTTTCTAAATAAAAGCCAATTGGAATGTGATTCCATTTCCACACACCTTCAATCATACATCATTTCGTATATCTATAATCGTTCCAAAGCACTGGGCAACCCGTCTACGTGTCTATTGATGATACGACCTGCGTCAAGACCAAGCCTCCTCCACTGGTAGGGAATAAAGATGTTTTGAACATTCGATAAATTAACGAGCATGTTTTGACATCTCCGCTAACACAGCGTGTAGAACATATTTCTCAACACCACTATAGAACGTCACTTCGGAATTCTGAATTCTTAACTGACAAGCGACTCTTTCGGAAGTGGCTAATTGATGATCTGAAGAATCATTCAATTTAATTGGAACAATCATTGGATTTTCATTGATCATAAAAATGACCTCCTTTTCTTTGATAGCTTAATTTTAGCTCAAAGGTGGAGGTCATAATAGACGTGTTTATATTACTCGCTTACTTTCAATCAAAAACCACCGTTAGTTTACTAACGATGGTCTTTACTTTATTTAATTTTTTTCTTTAAGCTAATCGCAACCCCATCACCAATCGGTAATA
>JAUMTV010000046.1 GCA_030531025.1 Turicibacter sp. | reverse complement strand
GCTAGTAGGGCTTAAAAGTTTTCCGATTTGAAAAACTTAACTGGACTTATATATATAAACAGAAATGTAATTCATAGTTTTAACGCACACTTAGTTGTAATATTCCTTTTAGCACTTAGATACCTTGTAGTCTAGCTAAAAGCTTTCCTGATGTGAAAAGCTTATCTGTTTCTATATATATTTTAAATTTCTTAATAAGAAAATCACCTTTCTTTATCTATAAATACAAAGAAAGGTGATATATTTAAAAATAGTTCTGTTTAAAATTAACTATATAAAGATTAATTATCAGCTAGGTTATATACTTTACAGGCAATATTGATATAAAAATCTGTTTGCTTCTTATAGTTAGCAATATTCCACTCATTATATTCTGTCAACATTCGTGTAATATGTATTTGTTCATTTTTATATCCATCTTTCTTATCCTCAAATAATTTATTTGAATTTGCAATATTTTCATCTAGTGCTAATAATGTTAAGTTCCCAATCTTATGTTTTACTTCTTCCATAGTATCACATTTACAAACTGCACTTTGTGGATATATATGTTCAATCGTTATATTATCATTAATTATCATTGATTTTATAGGATTATCTAAAATATCTTTTTCTGGATTTGTTTTATAATCCGATGAATAAATTTCCAATGTAGATAAAAAGTATTTTAAAATTTTTATATTATTACTAGAGTATTCCATTTTCTTGCTTTTAACAAGTTTTTCTTTAAAAATATCTAACGAGCATGCAGGATCATCTAGTAAACCTTTCATTTTAGCCTTAAATTTGATAATATCAAATGAATCATTTTCTCTCGATAATTGTATAGTCTCATTATAAATACTTGTAACTTTATTTGCTCTTTCATCACAAACAGTAACATATCTAAATACGACTCTCTCGATGACGTCAATTGCATCAATAAAATCTTTTTCTTGTCCAATATCATAAATAGTTAGCAGCAATGGTATTGCTCCTTTATACTCAAGTGATGTTATTATATGTTTTAATCTAGCACGTTGAAAGTTGTTAGCTCGAGGTCTTTCATATGGCCAATTACCCTCTATTATCTTACTGTATATCTTCTCTGTTTCTCTTATTTTTACTACTTCGTCATAAATCTCTAAGCTACTTTTATCCTTATTAAAAAAGTATTCTTTATATCTATTATGTAGTTTTTTTTCACGTGCTGCTACATTTTTGTAAGATGACAGATAATCCTTTAAATAAGCTTCACAATAAGACTTTGTAGAGAGCTCATCCCAATAAGATCCCAATTTTATGACATCACTTTCATCAAAATCATTTTCTACCAATTGCATTGTATATGGTCTAAGTAAATCAATAACTGCTAGTGGTCTTCCTCGATCATTTAAAACTTGGAACATTGTATAAGCACTGTCTATATTATTAGAAGAAATTGTTACAATAGATGTTTTCTCAAGAAATAATTCAATAAACTTTTCTAAATGCTCTGCTCTTAAACATAGATCTTCCTCGTTTACAAATATTGAGATAATTTTATCACTTATTACTTCTGATGCCTTTAAAAGCCGTTGATGAGATACAGAGTTTATCTCTTTGGGAAAATATAAATACTCCTTTAAGTTTATTGTATCAGTTAAACCATATTCTTGCTCAAAGTTACACATTAACGATTTTACCTTTTCATAATTAGAGATAATATATTTTTTCATTAATTTAATTTTACATTTTTTATATTCATAACTATTTAATTTATTAAATTTAGTAAAGTATTTTTCTTGTAACGTATTAAATAAAATAGTTGTTGGTATAGTGGGTAAGTCAGATGTGCTTTTTTTTATTCCCTTTAAATACTGATTAAGCTCTGCATCATTATTAGAATCTTTTTTATTAGAATCAATTTCATTAATTATATCATTACAATAAAATGAAAAATTATAATCATCAATACTATTCAATAACAACTTAAAGAACTCTTCATCAACCTTAGACAGAACAAGTTTATAATTACCATTTTTCACGATTGATTGAGCTAAATCACTCTTTTTTTCACTTAGCTTTTCTTCTAGTTTTTTTAATTTAATTTTTGACCCACGTTCATTCTGTTTGGACTTTATATCATCTATTGTTTCACTGCATAAATTATATAAATGTTTGATCAATATAACAAATGTTGTTATTCTTTGTTGACCATCAGTAACCTGCTTAATTCTTTGATTTTGCTGATCCGAGGTTGTAATTATTGCTCCAAAAAAATAATCTTCTTTATTACTTGCATCTAAATCTATTAAATCATCACAAAATTCATTTACTTGATCAGTCCAACTGTATGCCCTTTGATACTTAGGAATTTTATATTGATCTACATCTTTATCTCTAAAAAAGCTTAAAATACTTGGTGAATCTGCTTTTAGTGACATTATTCAATTCTCCCTTTATTTAATTAATTCCCAGAATGCTTTATCCTTCATGAATATTGGACGGTCACTATCCCCCATTTTAACTAAACTATAATGTTTATTTAAACTTTTAATTCTATTACAAATTATTTCTTGTTCTGTTTTTGACTGAGCATTAAAGATATATTTAGCATCTTTTGTATTTAACTCTGCTACATTATGAACAACCCAAGTCAAAATATAATCAGAATATTTATTTTCACCAGTTGAGAAGTGACTAAGTAATTGCGTAGAAAGAATTGTACCTACTCCAAATTCTCTACCTTCTTTAAGGATTTTCTTTAATGTTTCAAAATCCTTACTTAAGAAGTTATCGGCTTCATCAACTAAGATCATTTTATTAAGTTGTCTTAAACTTCCATCTATTTTACTATGTCCAAATGCTTGCATCTGTGAATAGAATAAATCTAGAGTTATTGCAACTACTAAGTTTTGAATATCTGGGTCATATCCTGATAAATCGATTACTGTTACTCCATTAATCAAGTCGAATAAACTCTGAGTATTTGATGAGTCTGGTTCGAATATTTCGAAATCTATTAAATTGCTAAACGCTGCATATAAGCTATCTTCTTTTAAATCATCTCTTGCAACATATATATCATACACATCTTTTAATGTTGGAGCAGGATTACTCCATGTATCCGGTTTATTTTTTATAATTCCTTTACTTTCATATGCTTCCATTATTAAATCTCTTAATAATGTCTCTTGTTTAATTCCTAACCCAAATGCTTTTGCTAATGTCACCTTTAAGCTATTTGCCGTATGAAGAGGCAACATTGGCTTTGAATTAACAGCCTTAATAACTGAAAGTGGATTAAATGGTAGATGATATAATTCATGAACAGTTGCATTTGTCGCATCGATAAAATCAGTTTTTGATTTATTATAATCTCCTTTGTAATCAAATATTAATATTCCTACGTTTTTTCCATCTAGATTATTTTTTGATTCTCGATGTATTTGGGTAATCATAGATTTTGTAAATTGCGTTTTACCAGTTCCCATTGTACCAATTATACCAGTATTAGTATGAAGTAGTTTATCGGTATCATTTGGATACCAGATAATTTCTTTATTATTTTTTTGGTTTATTCCAAATAAAATTTTCATATTTTTATCTTCATCTTTTGATTCATTAACAATCTCTTTTTGAATATCTAATTTTTGCTCTGCTTTCTTTAATGGCTCTTCTACACTATGAATTTCTTTTTCCTCATCATGACTTATTGCATATTTATCTTCAGTATTCTCAGTAGTAATACTGATTCTGTCTGATACTTTCGTACCTGAAATATTAATTTGAGTTATATGTTCACTTATTTCCTTAGTACTTTTAGTTATAAAATTAATTCCGTCAGTTTCTGACATCTCTATAAGCATAACATCATCTTGAATCCCAATATGATTTTGAACTGCACCTTTTTTAAATGAAATAACTGATGCTTTTCCTATTGATGCTTCAATTGCATTGCTTATTTCATATTCTTCATTTAACAACTTAGTTCTTAAATTAGAATCAATTACTTTCTCCCAATTTTCATCTACACAGACACGATATAGATTTAACTTTTCTGCGCTGGTTATAATAATTTGCATTAAGAAGTTTCTATATACTTTTTGGGCGTTAGATAAAACCCCACTTTCATCAGGCAACAATAACTTGTTAAATATTGATTTAGTTGTCTTAGCTTGCTCTATCCCTTTATATATATATGAAGGATCATTTATTCCTATTTTAACCTCTACTGGATAATAGTGAATAAATATTCTACCATTTACCTCTTCAATACCAATGAAAAGTAGATCATCACTAGTTACTCCACCTTCAAAGCCCAAGTTTTTAGCAGATAGGAATCCATCACTTTGCTTTAATCCAGCACCACCTGAAACACGTAATATTTCTTCCAATGAGACAGGAATCCATATAATATTATTATTTTTAAACTGCGCTAGACCTAGCTTTATGGCTGATAATATACTTATTTTCTCTTTTGGAAAATATGACTTACTAGATAATAATCTCAGTAGCCAATCTCCATTTATTGCATTAAACATATTAATTATTGCTGGAGAATAATCATTTGCATTTTCTATTCCATTTCTTTCTAAAAACTCTTCTATAACTCTTTGGTAAGGTCCTGATTTTCTAGTTACGGTAATAGCATCGTAACCTCCTGCTGTTGTGTACTGATCACTATAATGAATTATTAACAAATCTTTTGCATATGGATCATTCTTAAAGAAATTCAAATCAACTTTAGGATCTATAAAAGTGACCCAATGGCTAGCGTTATAAATATCATCTAAAACTATTTTACTTTTGTTAGGAATTGATAGTGCCTTACATTGATAGCTATTAAATGGCTCTCCAGAAAAGGCGGCATTTAAAGCATTTAACTTTATAGCCACATTCATAAGCTGACTCTGTGTATTAGTATATTTTATACCAAATCCTGTTCTATATGACTCCCCTAAAAAGACTGATGGTACACCTGATATAGTCCCATCTAAAATTACACCTGATGGAATATCATCCATATTTGAAATTATCTTTTTAATATCGCTATTCATTTCAATAAAAGTTATATGAGCATACTCTATCCCCTCGCTCATGCTCTTAGAATAAAAATGCACTTTTTTTCGATATAAATTTAATACATCTTCTTCAGACATACTGTCTATTGATAAATCTAGTTTATATATCTCTTTTAATGATTGGATGTTCTCATTAAATGCAACTTCTTCAAAAGCATTAGTTATATTTTTATCAGAGTATATAAATAAATCTATTGGCAATATTGTATCTATATTTTTACTTTTCAAGTGCTTTATATAATACTTAAATATACCTTGTAGGATTTCTTTACTATCACCTGTATTAATTAAATTTATTCTTATCGGTGCGTTATTCCCCATTTCAAACATATATTTAAAGTGTCCTATAAATTCCTCGAGCTTCTCATTAACTAATTTTGAAACAAAATCTCGTGAACTTTTATATCTCGGAAGCTTTTCATCTACATAGTATTTCCACTCAGGAGAATGTTGTTGTTCCATTGGGATATATAGCTTCTCATCCTCATCGATAATATAAGGTAAAAGATAAGTCGAAGTAAACTTCTTTAATACCTCATCTTCCATCATTTCTTCACCAATTTTATTGTTTAAGTGCTGTTGATAAGCAATATTTAATGGATGTAAAGAAGTGAATATAAGCTCTTTATCTTCAATATTTCTTCTTATAGTACCTATTTTAAATAAATTTTTCTGCTTCTTAGTAAGATAGCTACCTTCTTCTATGCTATTCAGTGCCTTTGTATACGCATTAATAAAAGCTTTATATAAATTTCTTATATCATCATTTATATATGATAAACTTGGAAGCTTTTTTGCTAATTTAAAATAATCTATTATATTTCTATATGTTCGTTCTACTTCAGAATCTAAATCTATCTCTACTACTTCAATTCCATCGTTAGTTTCAATAAAACATATTCCTTCTAACTCTAGAAGTTTTTTCTCTATATCTAATGTTTTTCTAAACTCATCCCTTGTAAAATACTCTTTAGTTCCATGTTGTAATTTATTCTCACCAATTAATCTAAAATCACTTTTCTTTTCTCTTTTTAATTTCCAGACTTTAAACCCTTCTATAGGTGATACTTTCTCATTTGTTCCTACAATTCCAATGGGAATTAGTTCATCCCCTATCTTTAGATTAAATCTTACTAAGTCACTATCATTTTCATATTCAAAGTTTTCACTTATTTTAACTGTCAATTTTTCATCTTCTACTACTTCTATCTCTTCATTATTTAAATCTAGTTCAAAGGTAGAATTTTTGCTTTCAAATTCATTAAATACGATTGAGGAGTCATTAGTATTAACTGATATATAGCTATACTGCTTTTTAATTACAAGTGAATATTTAGATTTAATTGACTCAAGATACTTTGAATTACATTTAAACATTACTATTTTAAATTCAAATTTAAGATTATCAACTTTATAGATTACTTTATAGAAGTTTGATTTACCTTCTATATCTTTAATTGTAATTTTCAACCTACGTCCTGAAGTTTTAGCTATGGCCTCACCTTCAACCTTATAGATGTATTCATTCTTTAAATAATCATCAAAGGTAAATTCTAAATCTACCTCCTCTTTTCTATCTTCATTAAATACTATAATATTTCTAACTCTCGATTTTGATTTTGAGTTTCCTTCTTCTTTATCCCACTCTTGACAACACGATACATACTCAAGCTGCTTTTTCCCCTTAGCATCTTCAACAAACTTATCTATAGATTTATAATCTACTTCCATCCAATCCTTTTCTTTTAATCTTGCAGCACCTTTTTCACCAAAGAATTTCTCTAATTGTGTTTCTGGATTTCCATAGTTATGAATTTCATCAACTTTAGTAAAGTACGATGTATTATCCTTTATTCTATTTTTTAATTGTTTTCCTTCATATTCTTTAAGCTTATCATCATAAAATAACCCAAAATTCTTATATTGATCCTTTGATATATATCCCTTGTTTAAAATATCTAGTACATCCTCATATTCAAAGATCGAGTGATTATCAGCAAAAAGAACTTTTTTCTTACGATCTAAATCCATCTCAACAATTGCTTTATCAACTTCTGTGAAGGATTGCAAAGCCAATTTTAGTTTTATATCTTTTTGAATAGAATCGATATGAAAGGGCATCCCTTCCTTACTAAATGATTCTGTTCCACCCATAATACTATCAAGTGTTGTATTATGAATAAATAATATAGCTTTTTTCTCATATCCCGCTTCCATTCCAACCATATTTCTAAGTCTAGTTAAGAAGTCTGGCTGAACATTATCCATTGTTGATGATACAATTAAACATACTCCATTAAATTCTAATTGATATGACTTGTACTTTACTTCTCCATTTCCATCTGTATATTCATAATCTCTATACAGGCTATTATTTTGTAGTTCCTCGTACAACTGTCTTACTTGATCCTCTGTTTCAAATTGAATATTATACTTTGAACCAGGGATTAATGGATTCTGTCTAAAAAATTCAATTATTTTATCTGATAAATAACTATAGAACTGATTTGACATACTGCGCATCCCCACTATCTGATTTCTTTTCTAATAAATTTAGCTTTTCATATAATTGTATTATTTTCATTTTCGAATCTCTATCAAAGAAGAGACCTCTCATTTCAAACTCTTCAAATAATGTATTCAACTTGACTTTTTCATTATTATTAATACAAATTTTTGTGAATAAGATAATATCATCTTCGGTGATATTTAAGTTATATCCTAACTGGCCCCTTCTTTTTGCAAAATTATTTTGAACAAATCTGACAAACCAGTTTCTATATGCATCATTAGCTCTGCTACGACTAGACGAATTTTCAAACTGATACTTAACCACTCTGAATAACTTATGTACTGAATCAAATGGTTTAACCCCTTTATCTATATCACTGTACTTAAGATTTTCCCATTTAATATCAGATAATTGTTTTTTATAAAGCTCTATTAATTCTTCTAATTCATGACTTAACATATTTTCATCTTGATTTTCAAATAATTCTGCTAAATCTTTATATCCTAATTGTTCATCAATGTTACAATGATTTAACATTTCTAAAACTACTGCGTGTGAAAATAATGACACTGTATTATTCTTTATTTTTTCCCAACCAAATTGATAAGACGTTCTTGTTTTTGAGGTACGCTCCCAATCTAATGTATAATAAAGTTTATTAGGTTTTGTTAAATCCGCATTATCAAATTCATCAAGTTTCATTACAAGTTGAGATACATAAAACATATAATAATATTCTAAAAATCTCTTTAATGAATCTTTATATAAATCTTCCTTAGATATAATGAACTTAAAGTCCTTTATAAATTGTTCTCTTACAAAAGGCAAGTAACATTTATATTCACCAATCGACCTTTTATCATTTTTTAATTTTGGTAATGCATTCAAAACAAGTTTATAAAGTATATTATCTACTTCTCTATCGTAATGTTTTTTTACATCCTCTTTTATATCCTCATTAAATAGGACTGAGTATAAAAATGTCGCTATCTTTTCATCTGATGAGGATGAGGCTATATAATTTATAGTTTTAATATCAAAATCCACTAAGTTATCATTATCTATAAAAATAGTTCTAACTATATCCTTAAAAACTTCTTTGGAGTTATCACCTTCATATTCTGCAATTTGATCAGCTACCTCTTCCAAGAATATTTGTAATTCAAAGTTACCGCTAAGTTTTTTATCACTAATCAGTCTTGAAAATGCACCTACTACTCCTGAGAATTCAGATACTAGAGTTTTTTCATTAGCTACGTATGGTAAAAGTTTATATTTAACACCTTGTTTATGAGTTAACCCTTTTTCAGTAAATTTGAACGTATCTTTAATCCCCTCTATATCAATATTATAATTCATTAATTTGTCCATAACTAAATCTCCATAAATTTATAAATTTCAAATTCATCATCATATTCTAACCTAAATTTTTTATTTACTTCCCTATTTTTTTCACTAAATGTCAGTTGTGTTTTCTGTGATCCTGCCATTTCAATTTTATTCATAAACTCTATGAATTTTATGAAGTGATTTTTATCTTTTTTATTTGGTCTATAGCCATTTCCTACTCTAATTAAAAGCTCATATAACGGAAAATCTACATCAATACTACAAGAATCGCTTAAACGATCACTTTTATATTTAATTTCAATCGTAGTAAGAAATTTTTCTAATCTATTTTCATTATTTGAAGGTAAGTTAGTAGTATCAGGTTTCAACTCTAATTCTTCACTTACTTTATAGTTAACCTGATTTTTTCCTATAAAAATATTAATATGATTTTTATCTGCTTCCCCATTCCATTTTATAATTCCCTCTTTTATTTCATTATATAGTTCTTTTAACTTTGACCTTTCCCCTTTATTCCAATAATATACATATCTTATAAAATCTTCATAAACTTTGTCTTGAAGATCAAATATATTTCCTCTACCGCATAAGTAATAACTTCTAATAAATAATTTTAGTAATTCTTTTTTTATTTTCTTATCTAATTTTTCTTCATTATTTACATTAGATAATTTATTTATATATCCTTTCGGATAATCAACATACTTATCAAAAAATTCCACTACATTTGTTGAATTATGGAACTTAATTATAAAATCATCAACTTCTTTATTTCTAACATTTAATGGATCCAATATATTTAAAGCTTTAAAAATAAAAGACAATTCTGAATGATCAAATATTATATTTGGTGTTAATGAATTAATATAATCTTCATTTTTGAGTTTACCTATATGACTCTTAAATGTTGGAGAATGAATATCTATATAGGTTCTAGGTATTAAGATGTCATACATAAAATTAAGTAGTGCTCGAGTAGATATAATAATTTTATTTTTTATGATACATTGAACAAGTAAATTAACTATTGCATCTTGTACTTTTTCTTCACTTATGAGTTCATAGTTTAATTTGATTGGACAAATATCTTTATTATTACAATTCATACAGTTATTGTTATAAGATTTATAGAAGATATTTATCTCCGATTTATCGGTGACCCTCTTGATTAATGTTTTTATATATTCAGATTCTATTCTTTCATCCTTTAATGTATATAAGTTAAAATCACTGAAGTTAACAAATTGGATATTACTTTTCATATCAAATCTATTATCTGTGATAGATCTTTCTAAAATCTTTTTATCCGCTACAAATTTTTTCAATATAGTAAAGCGGTCACCATAATTGGAATCTATAAAGTTATTTAGTGTTCCTAAGTTTATAGCCAAGATTAGTTTCTTATTACTCAATCTAATTTTTTCATCTGTAAAATCCTCCAATAGATCATTTAATGTATCCATTGAAGTTTTATTAGGCTCTAAACTTTCAGTTGCATCATTATGCAAAATAAAGTTTCTTATTATATCGGGATACTTATTTTTAAAGTATGAAATAATATGTGATTTTCCATCTCCAACACTACCACAAACTAATACTAATTGAGCATTTGATTGCTTACTAGCTTCTAATATAATGTCTTCTAACTCTCTTTGGGCATTTCTATCGACGTGCATATATTGTTTAAATTCAGTGAATTCATTCAATCCTTCTACAGCTTCTTTTGAAGATTCCTTAAGCTTAGCGAGCTCCTCTATAAGACACTCACTTTTTCGATTTTGAATTGACTCAACGTCTTTATTAACTTTTATAGGAACGGTATCTTTACCCTTCTCAATATATGAGGGAGGGGTAGGCGTTTTATAGATAGGCGAAGTAAAATTATAATCAATATATGTCTCTATAAACCAAGCTGTAATTTTATAAATAATCTTATGGAACTGTAATGCAGTTATTAGCTCTCCCTCCACAATATCATGAACAGCTTGATTTCCTGAAGTTCTAACTAATTGAAAATACTCACCTATCTCCTGTGTTATTACCTCTTCTCTCTTAAGCTGCTTTAGCCTTTCAAATAACGACAGTGAATTTAATTCATCCATTTTTTCTAGTATTGCAATCTTTTCTGTTAATTTTTCTATATAAACTCTCGATTTAGCTACTGATTCATAAGGTGAAATAAACAATTTTTCATTTATATCATTTGCAAGACTAAATAAATCCTTGTAGTTGCTTTCTAAGTAGTCAAAAATGGTTCTTCCCACTTTTATATCATCCTTTCCTATATTAAAAAAATATTAAATTCATACAATTTCTCTCCTGTATATATTACATAATTATATCACAAAATGAAATTTTTGATATTTCTTGTCTACAAAAGGAATAAAAAGTAAGCACGTAATAATAACACGGGTACAAAAAAAGCTACCAATCCTGTAAACTAAAGGTACAGAGTTGGTAGCTATTATTTTTATATCGTTACTGGCAAAGTTCTTGGACTGTTTTTGCCCATAGCAAAAAGTCCACCAATACGCCTGGATTTCGAATGAAGTCCGTATTAGGTAGTTTTTCAAAAAGATAATTTAAATATTTGGACGGATTTAGACCATACCCCACCAATGGTGGAAATAAATCGTGCGGTGGCCCCGTTTGCCTTGGCTGTCTCAATCCATCACATTAGCAGTCGCACCTTTTATACTCGTTGAAAAAAGATAATTTTTACGACCAATGGCGATAGGACGAATCGCTTGTTCAGCTAGATTATTCGAGGCTTCAAGATTTCCGTCTTCTAAAAAACGTAAAAGTTCTCTCTTCTGATTTAAGGCATACGTAACGGCTGTTTGAAGTTTCCCTTTCATCACATAGAAGGATTCGAGCCATTCGAAAAATTCTTCGATGACTGGTTTGATAATCAGCTGGCGCTATTTTTGACATTCCTCAGGAGATAAATCTTTAATGGTCTTTTCAAAACTAAAGATTTGATCGCAGTAGTTCACTGCTTTTTTCGCCTTACCATTATTTCCTGGTACCTCGAAAAATTTTCTTCTGACATGAGCCTAACACCCAACTAATGAAACGTTCGGGATATTTTTATATCCCGAATAACCATCACAATGAAGATATCCTTTGAATCCTTCTAAGATGGTTGTTGCTACGACACGTTCACGTGTCAGATCGGCATGGTAATACGCAACAGGATGTTCGGCATTTTTGATCGCTCGAAATAACCAAAACCTTGCTTGAGAGGTGGCTGGTTTACCATCCATCCGATTTAAAATTTGATACGGTGTTTCATCCGCATGTAAGACCTTATTTTGGACTAATTCATGTCTAAGCAATTCATAAATTGGAAATAACCCATCATGTGAAGCAGTAATCATCCAATTTGAGAATGTTTTATCACTAACACGTAATCCATATCTTGTCCACTCGCTTACCTGTCGATAATACGGTAAACTTAAGACAAATTTTTGATAAAAAACTTCGGCTAAAACACTGGCTCCGGCAAAGCTTCTTTGAATCGGGGCTTTTGGTGTTTCGGCACAACAAATCGGCTTAGCTTCAATGGATTCATCATGACAATCACAAGCGTAAGTATAGCTAATGTATCGCTTTTTATATAATTGAGCTGGAACGAAGCATACCTCTTCACGAATGATCTTTTTTCCCATCCTTTTCATTTCGTTCCCGCAATTCATACATCGGCATTCTTCCCCATGTAATCGGCAATGAACTTCCTCAATCGGTAAGTCTTTGATTAATTCTACTTTTCTTCTTTTTTGTTTTTTACGTCGATACGTTATCTCTTCGACGGTTTGTTCCTCAGTTGTCTCTGTTTCTTCAAAAAATCATTGGAATCAAATAATGAAATTTGACCATCAGCTACTTTAGTCTTTTCACTCGAAGATCCAAATAGTTTTTTAGTCATGCATTGAATTTGTTCATTTAATTGGTGAACTTGTTCCAGAAGTTCTTGGTTTTGAGCGAATAATCCCTTATTTTGTTCTGTTAAGTCTTTAACCTGTGAGAATAAGTGTTGTTCAAGTTCTGTCATCAAATTCGCCTACTTTCAAAAGGGTTTCTCGTTAGGACTAGTATACCTAATCTACAGAAATATGAAAATAGAAATAAGAGATTTTTGTCGAAAATCTCCTATTTCTATTAATATAAGTCACCTGCTTTAGCTGGTTTAATGGCTTTTGGTTGTTGAATAGAGAGACCTTCTAATAGCCAACGGAGTTCTTGAGACGTTAATTTCTTAACCTCAGCTTGATCTTTTGGCTATTGTAAATTTCCGTTTTCGATTCTCTTATATAACAACATAAATCCGTCGCGATCCCAGTATAGAGCTTTGTATCGATCTTTTTTTCTCCCACAAAATAAGAAGATGGCATCATGAAACAAATCTAAATTATATTTATCAGTGATGACATTAGCTAAACCATCAATCCCACAACGCATATCGGTGTGGCCACAGACAATAAAGATATTTTGAACGGTTGTGAAATTAACGAGCATACTTAGACATCTCCGCTAAAACCGCATGTAAGATATGCTTATTCAAACCATTATAAAAGGTTACTTCAGCATCTTTAATTTTAAAGTGACAAACAGGCGTATCCTTACTATTCGAAGAGACTGAAGGAGATTTTACATGAGAGTCACTTAATGCGACTGGAACTATAATCGGATTTTCTTTCATAAAAAATTGACCTCCTAATCTTTGATAGCTACAGTATAGCTCAAAGATGGAGGTCAAAATAGACATGTTTATATTACGTGCTTACAATAAAAAAGCACTTTATAAAAAATATGGTTTAACTAAAATATATGAAGCGTTACAATTAATCTTAAAATTTTAAATTAATAACAAGACAAAAGCCATTCCTCTTACAAAAAAAGATCACCTAAATCTACTTAAATTCAGATGATCTTCTTTGTAAGCTTTATTTAAAAATTGAAATAAACTGTTCAATTTCTTCTACAGTATTATGAATGGAAAAAGAAAAGCGAATTGAGTTTCTTATTTCATCTAATGTGTATCCCATAGCTGTTAAAACATGACTTGGTTCACTTAAACTACATGCTGAGCCTGTTGATGCTGCTATATACTTTGATAGCTTCTTTAAAAGCAATTCATTATTAACACCTTTAATCTGTAGATTCACTAATCCATAGATTTTATTATTTTGATCAGAGTTTATATGCACTGCTTGTCCGAAGACCTGTTTTACTTGTGTTATGAAATTTTCTTCTAACATTCTTAAATATTCTATATTGTTGTCTATATTATTCATAACATGTTCTAATGCCTGCGCTAGTCCTACAATTAAATAAACTGGAAGTGTTCCACTTCGATAATTATTTTGCTGCCCTCCACCATGAATTAACGGAGTTAAATATGGGGAAACGCCATCAATATCTTTTTTAATAATTGAAAAGCCTATACCTTTTGGCCCATAAATTTTATGTCCTGAACCTGTTAAAAACTTAATACCAGGATAATCATCAAGTGTAAACTTATATTTTCCTATCGCTTGTGTCGCATCTACATGTAAAGGTGCACCTGATGAAAGGCATAGATCAGAAATTTGCTTGATATCATTTAGTGAACCTACTTCATTATTGGCCCAAATAATTGAACATAGCAAGGTTGTTGGTCTCATGGCTTCTAATAAATCAGCTATACTAATTCTTCCCCATTTATCAACATCTAAATAAGTTACCTCAAAACCTAGTGTTTCTAAAAATTGATATGTTTTTAAAACACTACTATGCTCCACTTTAGTAGTAATAAAATGACCACCTTCTCTTAGGTGAGAAAAAGCAATCCCTTTAATAATCATATTATTACTTTCAGTTGCACCACTTGTATATATTATTTCATCTGATGAGACCTTCAGAAGTTCTGCAATTTTATTAGTAGCCTTTTTTATAGCCTGCTCAGCATCGCTAGCTAGAGGGTAGTATTTACTTGTTGGATTTCCGTAATTCTCTTCCAAATAGGGTAACATTACTTCCACTACTTCGGAATGAATTTTAGTAGTTGCAGCATTATCAAAATATATCATTGGGTATCCCACCTTAGCATTGATTTAATAGGTATGTATACAATTTAGATCGATTTCCATGATGTTTATATTCTGAAAATAATAAATATACCCCTTGCTCTAAATGGCAATACACTGCTCTTGGAAAAAACTCTTCATCACTAAGTTGTTTCCCTAATGTTTGCGTGATCATCGCTTTATATAGTGCATCATATTCACCAAATAATGTATGTCTTTGAAATTCAAATCCTGTTTGATCTTGACTATTGAATCGAGTATCTTCTAATGGATTATTATTAGAATTTAATGAAAGTCCAATGGCTATTCTAGCAATAGCGGCCTTTGTACTTAAACCAAGAACCTTTTGTAATTCTTCTAAATGTTGTTCTGTTTTTTTTGAAGTTCTTAAACGAGTATTTATCACTTTTTATCACCTAATCAATCTATGAAATAACCTGCTTGTATAAAGGTTCTATTATTTTTTTCATCATAATCTAATGTATATTCTTTTGAAATTTGAGATTTTAAAGATTGATATAAATCTCCAATAATTTCATCATCAGTTGAAAGAATTAATACTTGTTTTCCAGCATTTTTGATAATTGAATTTACAAAGGAATAACTATGTTCTTTGTCAAGCCTTGCTAATGGTGTATCAAAAACCATCATTGACTGAAGTTCTGTTAATTTTATAATCGCCATTAAAATTGAAGCAAATAACAGTTGACGCTCTCCAGCAGAAAATTTTTCAGCGTTTTTAAATACCCCATCAGGCGTCATAATTTTCAATTCAAAAGTGTCTTGATCAATTTGTATCGATGAAATATAATTTTCTTTTCTATTAACTTGAAGGAAAATATTCGTTGCCAATTCCTCAATTTCTTTTAGTTTATTCTCTAATAAATATTTTTTAAATCGATCTTTCGTTTTCAAAATATTTTCTACAATATTAATACTGTTAGTTTCTTTATTTTTATTTTCAACACTCAATTTTAATTGCTCAAATTGATTTAACTCTTTAGTTAGCACCGAATTTAATTCATCTAACTTATTCTTTGATAATAAAAGTTCATGATCTAATAATTGATTTTCTTCAATTAAACTATCCTTCTTTTCTAATAAAGAAGCTAACTCCTTGGTACTTTCATTTTTTTCAATAATCTTTTTAATCTCTTGAATTTGAGTTAGACTTGATAAATAACTCTGATATGTTTGTTGATACTTATTAATATTTGATTCAGAAACTTGATTCAAAATATAATCAATATCTAAGTTTTCAACTTCCAAACAATTATGGATTGGTGTGTTTGAACCGTTTTGTAGATCTTTTAAGTAGTGTTGAATTTTTTTTATTTCTAAATCTAAATTTCCATCAAGGAAAGCTGTTAATTCATTGAGTTGATTTATAAATTTGATTGGTTTTTCGAGTGAAATTTGATCCTTAATCTGTTGGAGTAATTGTTTATTTAACGCAAAAGGATATAAGTTTTCTAAGAAAAATTTAACTTCATTATTTGATTCTTCACGACTTTTTTCTAACTGACTAAGTTCTAAAAGATATTGAGTTTTTCCACTCTCCGTTAAACCACCATGATTTTTAAAGGTACGTTCTATGTGTGAAATTTCTAATTGATTATCATTAATTTTATTTTGTAATTTATCTAAATGTCTTTCAATAGATTTCTTTTCATCTTCTAATCTTTTTAAATTCTGCTCTTTGTTCTTATATAAAATAAAATCACTTGAATCTTGCTGGTTCTGTTGAACCTTATTTAAATATTGAAGTAAATCACTGTCTAAGTTATCTAATAAATCTAGATTTAAAAGATTAGTAAATAACTCTTGTAAATATTCATTAATTAAATTATCTGCAAAATATTTTGCTACTTCTTCTCCATCAAATAAAAGTGCATCTAGAAGTTTTGGTGAAAATAAACTTCTAAACTCCTCATTAAACTCCTCAAATTCACTATCTGTTAATTGAGATCCATTTTTTAAAATAATCACTTTTTCAAAAAAGTTATCCGTTGATTCCCATGTTCTAATTATTTTATAAGTTGCTTTTTCATAATCTTGAATAAAATCAAATTCTACTTCTAAACCAAACTTTGAATCCTCTTTTAATAATTCTCTATCGTTAAATAACTTTTTCAAATAGTTATAATAGGTCGTACTTTCTGTTTTCAGACCTAAGGCATAGCAACCAAATAAAGCTATTTTAATTGAGTTCAACAAGGTTGTTTTTCCCGCACCATTCTTACCACCAATTAAAATAATATTTTTTGACTCATCAGTTTCAAAATCAAATTGATTTCGATTGATATATGGTCCGATATTTTCCAGAACTATATAGTTTACCTTCATCATTACCTCCGTATTTTATGAGAAATGAATAAAATCTTGTTTCATTGTCTTATCTATTTCTTGTTGAACATTTTTTCGGATTTTAAATCCCCTATATTTCTTTTCTTGCATTAATAACTTCATAAAAAGATTATAATCTGTATCTGTTGAATGACAAATTTGTTCTAATTTTTTCAAATCACTTTCAGAATAAAGTGGTTTATTATCAGTTTCCCATTGAATAGAATTATCTAAAATTTCATGATATATTTTAGGAAGTGAATCTAACCAATCTCCTTCTTTTAACCAATACTTTCTGATTTCCTTTAATTCTTCAACACTAATTAACTCATAAGGGTCTCCATTAGGTAATTTAAAGTCACGTTGAATCATTAATAATCGCTTTAGCATCTCTTTTCGCGCTTCTAGTGTAAATGGTCCTGTACCTAAAATCCCATAACAATCTTTACCTTGTTCATCTTGCCCCATGATAACAATAATATTCGGATCTTCTCCGCTTGAAAGATCAATATTATTAACTTTTACATATTCTTTTAATTGTGGAATAGTCATAAATAAATATTCCTGTGAGTCGCTACCTATCCCAATATCACTATTTCTTGTAATCGTTAATTTTTCTCTTTTTCCCTTTTTATCAATGACAATATTATCATTTTTATCAGTTTTCAAATCTAAAAAATACATTTGTCCATTCATACGACGCTTCATTCGCATATGACGTTGGTCACGAATACCATATAGCCAGTTACGATATTGTAACAACGGACGTAACCACTCTTCACCATTTTCGATAAAGCCAGTTAACGCTTTATCTTCGTTGACAACCGTACAAGTCCAGCATCCGAAACGACTATTCCCACACGATCCGGCACTTTGTTTGATATTTTCATCAACAATCAATGGACACTCATTTGAATTTGAATCAGCATATAACTTGAATAACTCATAGTTATCTCCGCCCCATGGAGAAGGATGATTTAATAAGTAATTCCAAACATCATCAATAGTAAAAGGTCTAATAGGTGCAAAGACATAAGCATTAGATAATGTCGTGTGGCTCATTAAATCCTTTCCATCAACTGTGTGTGATTCAAGAACTCGATCACGAGAGTTACTTTCTCCATCTCTTACTCCAAGAACCATTATAACTTCTCCAAATTCTGAAACCTTATCCATAATAAAACGATTTGCTGGCTCGATTTTTAAACGATCGGTACACCAACGAAATGTTTGATTTGGTGTGGGATATCCTCTTCCAATCAGAATAGACCAGAATGATTTTGAAGCCTGGGGACGAATTAAGTGGGTCGTAATCGGTAAATTTAATTCTTTCGCTCTTTTATCAATTAAATTTAACGTAGAGATAGTTTTAGCAACAACTATAGGTGTCTCTACTAAAGTATCTGATGAAATAATATAGACAGGTTTTTTCAACTCATCTTTATCCATTTCACTTAAGGTTTCAAAAATTAATTGTGTGACAACGGTAGAATCTTTTCCACCACTATATCCTATTACCCAAGGCTTGTTATCTGATTTATAAACTTGTTTAATCTTATCTTTTGTATTTTTAATTAAACTGTTTTCGTTTAATAGTGTACCTAAATCTAATTTAAACTCCATAACTTCACCTCATTTGTCTCAAAACAAATATTCATCATATTATCTTATCACAAAAATCTACAATAAATAATTATAAAATTATATTATAATTATTTTCATAATATCATATCTCACGAACCAGTTCAAACAAACGTTCATTTTTTGAATTAATAAATAGTCTATTCTATATCACTAATCAGCTAGATAATAAAATTCATTAATATTAACTGTATCGTTAACATTCTCCATATACTTGATCCACTCTAAATAATTTAGCTTAAGGATAATACTTTTGTACTTTCTAATAAAATCAAAAAATATTTGATTTAAATCAATCTTAGACTCATCATTTGAAAAAGAATAAATATATCCCTCAAAATCTCCATATACCGCACCTATAACGTTCTTCTTACATTCTAATTCAATCTCTGTTATTAACTTTTCTCTGATCTCAAAACGCAAATTAGAAAAACTTCCACATTGGCTATCCTCTATGTGATATCTATCAAAGATTTTCTCCGCAATACTCTTCTGTGACTTTCTAGATTGTCGAAGATTGCGTTCTATATATAAATCCCAATAAATTTCAGTAAACATCTTAAATACATCATTATATTTAATTGTTTGATTTACTTCAAATTCTGAAACAATAGCCACTAATGACTTCATAAAAATAAATTTATATGCCGTATTTTTTGCGGATTTTGATGAAAAAAAGTTATTAAATAAGTTCCATACCTGATGTTCACTTATATAATCGTCTGTAAATTTTCCACCTTTAAGTCTCCAACTATACTTTTCCATACTTCATCCCTCATCAAATAATAATATAATAATTCAATCATATAGCGATAAACCATATAACGAGCCCTCTAAGTATGTTAACATACTTCATACTAGATCTCAAAAATTTTGATAATATTCAATTTCTTCGAATCGTTCATTATGTTTTTAAAGATAGCGATATCTTCTCTTTATTTATATGAAATATTACATTTTCAAACAAATATACCATCACTATTAATTCCACCCTTTTTTCGATACTCTGAATCCATCTCCATTAAATAAACAAAGAGACTTGTTACTGCTCCCTCCCTACGTAAGTAGTCAAGGTAAGTAACAAGGTCACATTTTAATTACAAGGATTAGCGTTGAATAACAATTGCTTCTTGAAGTGGGAGACCCGTGATTAGTCAAATTGCTTTTTCAATTCATTCCCAAAAAACCATGGATACCCACACGGAACGAGTGCGGTGTGAGTTTTCTTATCGCTTGTAATTCTTTTTCTCACTTAGAAGAATGCGTGTTTTTTTTTGAAGAGCATCGATTTTTATCAATATTAATTATTGATCATGAAGCGCTAATCGTTGCTAGGCTTCCCAGCAACCGTTAGCGGCTTCATGCCCCTTTGTATCAAGAGGAACACTAGGTATTAAACATCCTGTCCTGCTACGATGAATCCTCTTGCTTAAATGAAATATATGAAATTGAATCCCTCAATGATTATTGTAAAGAAGAGGGTCTAGACTTGATTACTACATTGTATAAACGAAAATGTGAATTAGAAAAAGTAATTCTCCCATTAAATGATATAAGGGAGACCATGTTATTTACAATTTACATATCTATTATTTCTGGGATCTACGCTTTTTTAAATACTAAATCAATGTTCCTACTTTCGATTTTTATATTTGTTTTATGTTTCTCAGTCTGTTTTTAAAAGTATGATTTACTATTTAAATCTCATGTTTATGAGAATTGTTTAATAGACTTATGCTACGAAAAGGAGTTAGAAATAGTTAATCTAATACTAGATAAACTTTTATCTGAATGAAAATACCCGATATACTATTGGCTAGTATATCGGGTATTTTTTAAATCTAAATACTTTTTTTCATAATGATATTTAACCAGCTGACGTTTTCTCGTCCTGGAATAACGTCTGTTGTGACTTCCGTTTCTATAATGGTTAAGTTAGGAATCTCCGTTAATAAACTTGTAAATGAATCTTCAGTAAAGTCATTAAAGAATCGTCCTTCACGATATCCTTCAAATTCACCATATTTAAATGAGGCATAAAAATAGCCGTCGTTCTTTAAAGCTCTTGCTACTTTTTTTAAGGTTTCTTTTAGCTCAACAGTTGGTAAATGTAATAACGAGGCACAGGCCCATACACCCTCATATGTCTCAATATCGGCTAGTTCATGAAAAAGTTGACATCTCACTTCTCGCCCAATATTTTCACTTGCAATTTTGCATAATACTTGTGAGCCATCCATAGCAGTTACTTCATAACCTTGTTGAAGAAAAGCTTTACTATCTCTTCCCGATCCACAACCTAAATCTAGAATATGTGCTTTGGGTTTAAGATATTTTAATAAGAACTCACGCTTTTTTTCAAATTCTATATTTAATGTCGTTTCATTGTAGACTTGTGCACACTGATTATAATACTCTAATGTTTTAGTCATTCTTCTTCTCCTAACTTTCCCATTTAACCATGGTGTTAAATCAATTGAGGTGGCAACTCTAGCATAGAGGCACTATTTCTCCCAAATAAAATAATCGATCGCCAATAAGAATCTAATGACGGATACTCTTCTTCAAACTTAGCTACTTTACTCAACTATCATCCCCACTCAATTTATTAATTCTTTATTATATACTGCCACGATTAAACAATATTATATAATTTCAGACATTTTAATTCCACTTATTAGAGCTAATTTCTTAGTTTAATGAAGTCAAGCGCCATTTTTTTGTGAAGATATCTTTAAATAAGATATTTTTCTTTTGTACCACAAATTAATCATTATATGTTAAGATAAGAATTATTTATAAATAAGAAGAGAATAAGAATAGACTTAAAGGGAGCCTGATTAAAACAGAATGAAGAACACTCTCAGTCAAAAATTAAGTGGACAGCTTAAAGGATGGAACTATTAGCAGATTGCGTCGTTGATATGTTGATTAGGTACAATGATAAAAATTTATTATCACAATTAGCTGGTTTCCAAATTAATCACGAAGAAAAGGAAGATAAATTCTCTGATTTAGTCCTTGAGATTATGCAAAAACTAAACGTTCCTAGTAGCAAACGCGGTGCTATTCACTCACAACTATCTACAATCGGATGCCCCTATAAAAAATTAGAAACTACAATAGTAAATGGGATGAGTGAATTGATTTTTACATGACAGATTGTAATATTAAGTGCGACACATAAAAAAACTCATAAATAGGATCTTTGTTATAGAATGAAGTTACCACACCAAATTCTTAACAAGGAGATCTATTTATGAGTTATCACCATCTTAACACATTTGAGCGTACACGTATAGAAATTCTTTCAAAAATGGGCTATTCAACGAGACAAATTGCAGGGCAATTAAATCGTCATCATTCAACCATTGCTCGTGAACTAAAACGAAATACTCAAAAGACGTATCAAGCAGAGTTAGCAGATGAATTAGCCGAGCAACGTCGCTTAGGTTGTCATCGTTCAGAGAAGAAATCAGAAGAAGTCATTCAAATGATTCAACACTATTTAAAGCTAACTTGGTCGCCTGAACAAATCTCTAATACGGTTTTAAAGGACGTTATTTCATTTAAAACCATTTATCGTTGGATTTATGACGGAACGATTTTGTTAGGAGATTTAAGTTGTTTAAGACAAAAGGGAAAACGCCGAAAACCACGAGAAACACGAGGACGATTTAACATTGGAACATCAATTCATCAACGTCCCAAAGAAGTCAAAAATCGTGAAATATTTGGACACTGGGAATTAGATACAGTTGTTTCGAGTCGTGGGAAGAGTAAAGGGTGTTTAGCGACCTTTGTTGAACGTCAAACACGTTTTTATGTGGCCGTGAAAATAGAAAATCGCTCAGCAACAGAAATGTACCGAGCAATTCATGAGTTATATGAACATTTCCCTAAAGACACCTTTAAAACTTATACCGTTGATCGAGGAAAAGAGTTTGCTTGTTATTCCAAAATAGAAGCCGACTTGAAAGTTCCCGTTTACTTCGCAGATGCTTATTCCTCTTGGTGCATAGGAAGTAATGAAAATGCCAATGGTCTTCTTCGAGAAAATTTCTTGAAGAAGACAGATTTAGCACGAGTCAGTGACGAAGAGATTAATGAGGCACTCTGCCTCATTAATCATCGACCACGAAAATGTTTAGGTTGGAAAACTTCATTCGAACTATTTCATGAGCAAGTGTCGCATTTGTATTGACAATTCGTCACATAATAAAAAGAATACTATTTATTATGACAATAAGCACTGTACATCCTGAAATAAATCTAAATCGTTTCTTCTTTTTAGGATCCTCTTTATATTCTTGAAAATATGAATATAGCGCGAACAATGAACACATGGTTGTAAATATTATAAGTATCTTATCAGCCATACTCCCCACACTCCTTAATTAATGCTAATATTGATTATATCAAATTTTCATTCCATTTATAACCATTTAATCCTATACATCGTTGATCATCTGATATTATAGAATAACTGACCTATCATTAGTTAAATATTATTCTATAAATAAGCCCCGCTACAATAAGCTGTCTACGTCTAAGATGTAACTAAATATCAATCTACTCGATCAAAATATCGGCACGATGTGGCGCAGGTGGATTGATATTTAGGGGAAATGGAGTCAGATACTTTCTTGTAGCGGGATAGTTTATGCTTATTCTTAGTGCTTTTTTGATTCTTTCTCAAAAGATGATGGATACCAACACCGCATTTATGCCGCGTTGGTTTTCCTATTGTTTATAAGGAGAGGTTTCCCGCTAATTATATAATTTTATATAGTAACTACGAATGAATTGTGATATACTATTTATGTAACGAATTAAAAAGTTATAACTCTTATTGTTATTTCTCTTTTAGTTAGTTTGTTTGTTTTGTTTGTTGAAGAACAGCCTAGTCAACTGTTCTTCTTTTTTTATGTCTGAAAACTGAAAGAAAAAGCCTAGCTGTCATTAGCTAGGTTATTTTGATAAATTAACAGCAACTGTTCTATCGTTGCCTATTGAATATCCTGACACAATATGCAAAAAATACCGTTTAACTTTTCTAGTCCTAGTTTTATACGTGGATATTTCCCGCTACTTAATGAACTTTGATAGATAGAGTATTCCATCAAGAAACACGTGCATCTTGTATAATAAGTATCTCCCTCTCCTAACAAAAAAACGCCTTAAAAATGGCACCCACACGCCGTACATCGTAGGCGTACGGTGACGTTTTTTAATGGCGTTGATTTTAGTTATAGGCTCTTTTTTCTATGATTGAGTAAAGACTAATTCTGCTGTAGTAGGACGCTTATAATTAATAAATGAACCTAAATAGCACATCCACCTGACCAAACTATCCGTAGGATAGAGGCACAGGTGGAGTGATATTTAGGGGAAATGTAATTAAATTTTTTCTTGTAGCGGGATAATGCTGATTAGTTTAAATGCTTTTCAAACCCTTGTTTCAACTGATCAAGGATACCAACACCGCACATGCCATGTTGGTTTTCCTATTGTTTGTAGCTCTGTTAGATAATTTTGTTGAAAATTTAACATAAAAATAGGCTATCTATTAAAAGATAGCCTATTTTTATGTTCTCAAGTTATTAAAATGTTAAGCTAAGTCCCATTCGTAGATACACTTTTGTCTTTCACCTATTTGATATAAGTTGATATGAGGTGGTATATCTACTATCTCTAAAAGAGTTAGTCCCACTTTTTCACACGTTCTACGAGAAGGAAGATTATCAGGGTTACAAGTAATAATAACTTTATTCATATCATGCGCAACTGCAACATCTTTTATGATGTTACATGCTCTGGCAGCATAATGGTTTCCACGAAATGGCTCATCAATTCCATAGCCAATATTACCAACATAATATAAATTATCATTCATTCCAACACGCATATTAATGGTTCCGATGCTCTCATCTGAACCATGCAAGGTGATTCTATATTTATAGGTGGGAACGTACCCTTTTTCAAAATTTGGTGATACTTTTTCTTTGATTTTTAAAT
>JAUMTV010000045.1 GCA_030531025.1 Turicibacter sp. | reverse complement strand
TTTCTATATATTTCATTTTATGCTGTTATTAGAATTAAATATGAATCATAAAAAGGGATACTATATATAAACAGATAAGTATTCTACATCTAAGGTGGCAAACAAAAATACTGATATCCTTTATTTATAAAGACACCCTATAGTCCAGGGGTCACCTAGCATGCGAAGCATGTTTACTCCACTGCTAGGGCTTAAAAATTTTCTATGAAGAAAATTTATCTGGACTTATATAGTTTTTAGTATCTCTTCATCGTTGTTTAAGAATTAATTTTGGTAAACTTATGAATTTGACTTTAGAGAGATTTCTCTCCTCACCTTAACATGAACTGATGAGTTAGTTAATATAATGTAGTAAATTGGGGGGGAGAGGAATGGGAAATGCAAAGATTATCTCAATCATTAACTACAAGGGAGGGGTTGGGAAAACGGTCAGTGCCTTTAATATCGCAGCGGGATTGAGTTTTTTGAATCATAATAAAGTGTTATTAATCGATTTAGACCCACAATGTTCATTAAGTTCAATATGTATGAAGGCTTATTCGAAAACAATGGGAAAATATCTTAAATTAAGTGATATCCCAGAAGAGGAAACGATTAATCATATTTTTTTGACTTATTTAAATAAAGATATTTTAGATTTTGAGGTTGAGATAGATATAGGGAGTTTGGTGAAAAAAGGTTTTTATACAGGAAATAAATATCGATTAAAAAATTTGGACTTTTTACCAGCAACAATGTTTATGAATTCTCAGATAGGAGGAATTAAAGGATTAGAGGATATTGAAACAGAAATTAAACGAAAATATGGAGATGATAATAATAGTGTTTTAAAAAGAATTAGTATTTTAGCAAAGTTTATTAAAGATACTAACTTAAATGAATATTATGACTTTATTATCTTTGATTGCCCACCTACAAATAGTTATATTACTCAGAATGCTTTATTTGTATCTGATTATTATTGTTCGAAATATTTTAGAAAAAACTGTACTGTATGAAACTTGGGTTAATTATAAATCAACTAGCTTTTCTGAGAATGATTTGGCTCAATATTAAGCTAAAAAGTGGGTCAAAGGCGACTTAAAAAAGAAACTTATTAGATGTTTTATGGAAAGTAATTGAGAATCAAAAGATGAATGAGATTTATGAGGGATCTTTATAGGATTTAGGTTTAGGGGGATGCTAGGTGAGGGTGTTATGGAGTTTCTTAATTTGTTTATGTTTAGTAGGGTGTATAAATCCTCAAAATGTCGCTATTGATGAGTATGATGTGAACCAGTTATCGAGTGATTTTGGTGGTGATGAGGCATATAAAGTAGGAGCAAATAAAGAGGGAAAACCTGTGTTTGTCGATCCTGATGCCGCTTTCAAGCAGGCAGTTATCGATTATAAAGAGGGATTTAAAGCGATTCAAGAAGAATACTATTTGTTTCCGATTACGAAGTTAAATTGGCGATCTTATGGCTACTATGGTTGGCAATTAACTCATGAAGATGAAGACATTATTGATCAAGGGTATGAAATTTCCCGATTTTTTGAGATCTATAAAAATAGCTTTTAAGTAAAAAATTCCTATCATCAGGAATTTTTTTTATACTTATAAATCTATTTAAATAATGTGTTATTTGGATTGATGAAAGAAAAATAACTGATAGATACATTATTCATTTTAGCTAATTAAGAAATCATTACATTATAAGACAATGTATTTTAATAAACGATATCTTTCAAAAGGAGTTTGCTTATACTTTTTGTTTATTGAATGTTTAATTAAGTGAGATATAATGAAGGAAAGATTTAAAATGAGGGAGGATTAGTAATGGTTGAGGTTTTATTTAGTGAAAGTGCCGCTTTGAACAGGAAACTTTCAAAGTATCAAATTCAATCGGAAGATGAGGGAGCTTTTGAAATTGAGAATTTAGATAGGAAAGAAGCGTTGAATGCAGACTCAGATGCTGTTATTTATCTTCCATTTATGCTTGATATCGGTGATATTTTGCAACCAATAGAAAGTGATAATCGAAAAAATTTATTTTTACAATTATCTCATGTTCCAGGAAGAGATGATGCCCTTTCTATTACTGATTTAGAAGTCATCTGGCAGCGTTACTTAAATCAAATAAAAAGATTAGAAAAGGCAGCTTTAAGTGGAGCAAATGTCCGAATTTGGTATAGTGATGCCGCCTATAGCCGTTGTGGGTTATATCAGCTATGTACGATTTTAAAACAGTATGATTGTGAGGTATCTGTGATTAAGTTGCCTGAGTATAGCGTGATTTCAAATGGCTGGTTAAAGGTTTATAAATCGTGGCAAGAAGTTTCACCAGATGAGTTTGATCAGTGTTTATCACTGGAAAGAAGCTTGTCAAAAAATGAAATTGAGGCACTTGCCACGATGTGGGAGATGTTAAAAATGGATAATCATACCTTACGAGTCGTGTTAGAAGGAAAGTTAATTGGAGTGTCAGAAGACTTTTATGATGGACTTATTCGTGCTCGTATTCCAAGCGATGAATTTACGGTCATTAGTTTAATTGGAGATGTCATTTGTGAATATCAACTGACTATTCATGATACTTGGTACACTCAACGAATTCGTCGTATGATAGAACAAGGAGAATTAATAGTGGTTAAAGAGCATCCTTATTTTTATGACCAAATCTTAAAAAAGGCTTAGTATCAGTTGAGATAAAAAAAGTCAGGTCTAGCTTAAGAGTGTCGACCTGATTTTTTTGTGTCATTTAAAATAAAGTTTAGTTTGTAGTTAACATGTTTATTAAGTGCGGTTAAGAATTCATCTAACTCTTGATTTGATGGGAATTTCGCTTCAATTAAATAACACCCATCGCCACCAATCTTATAGTTGTGGAGAACGTATTGATGATCGGCATTAATAAAATTTAGGTAAGCATCATGCTGAAGACTTTTAGTGTAAATATTAATTATCACATGAATATTGTAACCTAATTTTGTATCGTTTACTTTTATCGTATAGCCTTCAATGACGCCACTATCTTCTAGTTTAGCCACTCGAGTCGCTGTTGCTTGTCCGGTTAAATGAACTTTTTGACCGAGCTCTTTCATAGTCATTCGGCTGTTTTGTGTCAGTTCGTTTAAAATTTGATAATCAGTATTATCGAGCATTGTTTCACTTCTTTCATTGATAAAGGATAGTCGTCTGATAGTACTGATTATACTAATAGGTAAGTTTTTAGGTAATTGATTTCTCAGAGATGAATCCATATAAAAATTCAAATAAAAAACTATCTCAATCGATAGTTTTTAAAGGGATGGACTGCTAGAGATTAAGGATAGATACTCTAAGATGTCATTTTTATATTGTAAAAAAATCAACAGCATTAATAAGAATGCAAAAATAATCAAAACATTGATAACTTGATAAATAATTGTTTTTAGGAATTTAGATTGTTGATTCGAATGAATGGCTTGAATTGTGAGATAGGTATTATTAAAAAATGCAAATAGTAAACTTGCAATAATTAAACTAAGCAGAAATAGTGAAGTATACATGTTAATCTCCCCTCGTATTTGAACCCTAAGTTTATTATACGATTTATTATTGGGGAAAGTTTGTAACAAGCGTGAAAAATTATAGAATGCATAATACCTTGGTATATATTGTAAAAATGATGGAAAAGTATTAAAATAGTTTGAATATAGAGGCAGGTAATAAGGAGTTACAAAAAGTCATAAGATTTTTATAAGATGAGCGTAAGTAATATATGAAAGTAACGATTATTTTTGTGACTTAGACTTTGTTGTTTAATGTTGATGATAGGGGGAGAAACATAATTGAAGGCAATTTTATTTGATGTAGATGATACATTATATGATCAAGTAGTTCCTTTTCAAAAGGCATATGAAGATTTATTTGAAGGGCGTTACGATCTTCCAGTTGAAGAACTATATAAAAGAAGTCGCTATTATAGCGATGAGGTCTTTGAAAAAACACAACGTGGTGAGATGTCAGTAAAAGAGATGCATATTTATCGTGTGCAACAAGCTTTTAGAAGCTTCGGGATTCATATTACAGATGAGGAGGCTTTAACGTTTCAACAGTTGTATGCAGCTAACCAAAAGACATTGACGATCTCTGGAACAATGTCAGAAATTATCAAGCTCTGTCAAGCAAAGGGGATTAAGATGGGAGTCATTACAAATGGTCCATCAAATCATCAATGGAATAAAGTGAAGGCGTTAAACGTGATGGATTATATTCCAAAGGAATACATCTTTGTCTCAGGTGATGTTGGAGTGGCTAAACCACAGTTAGAAATTTTTAATCATGTTCAAACAAAGATGAATTTAAATCCACAACAAACGTTATTTATTGGGAATACGTTTAGTAGTGATATCATTGGGGCGAAGCAAGCAGGTTGGAAAGCTATTTGGTTAAATCGCCGTCAATCTACTAATTATGAGGGAACACTTCAAGCCGATTATTGCGTTATGAATGAAAAAGAGTTATATCCATTAGTCGTCGAATTTATTAATCAACTAGAATCTTAAGAATGAGTTTTATCGTGAATGAATAATAAGAGAAACTTAACACTTAGGAGGATGTAAAGATGAATTTTATATTAGATGTTTTTCCATGGGGTGTTATCGGGATTACCGTGATCGTAGCGGGGAGCGTTTATGTAAAGGCTCTAAAGAAAAAGTTAGGGAGGATTACGAAACCAGTTGAAGTGATGGAAGACACTTATATGACCATGGGAATGAGCCTTGGACTGTGTTTTGGAATGTGCATCGGAGTCGTGATTGGAACTTCATTAGGTGGCGACGCTTTAACTTACGGTATTTGTTTTGGGCCATTAGGTGGAATGATGATAGGAATGTTGATTGGGATTTGTATTAAGAAAAAATAACAGGATAATTTAATGAAAAAGCAGTGATCAAGAAATGGCTACTTTTTTTGTCGACTGACTTCTATTCTTTAATTTACTTTCTATAATTAAGTGAGAGGGTGAAAGGAGAATAGATATGGGAATAAAAGAAAAAATGGTAGCAGTGCCACTCATTAAACATCCAGTCCTATATTTCTTAATGGTTATGGGCTTTTTATCAATTTTAACAACACCAATTTTGTCATTTGCTTCCCGACCTGATTTAATTTTGTTAATGTATTTAGGATTGTTTTTAATATTTTCAGTGACAGTTGGATTTAAAGAAATTGGTCCATTTTATAATAAGTCATCAGGATTTATTAATTTAATTGGAATTACGGGAACGGTTTATATTACTTGCATTTTAGTGGAGAATCTTACAGGGTATTTTTTATCAGCTAATGATCCTCAATTGCTAGAACAATATTCTTATCATCTTTCATGGCAATATGTTTTAAATCATTTTTCCCGCTACTGCTTAGTTGGAATTGGAGAGGAGTTATTTAAGTTTTGTGTGTTTTTATTTGTTTATTGGCTTGGGGTTAAAGTGAGCGGTAAAAAGTTAATCTCTTGTGTCATTTCTGTTATACTCACAAGTTTGTTATTTGGGTTATTACATGTAAATTATAATTACGACCAATGGCTAAATATTACATTGATTATCGGAATGAGCTCGGTTGTATATTTTTATTTTTTATTCAAGTATCAGACGATTGTTCCATTAATGATTGCTCATGGCTTACAAGATTTTATTGTTTCTTTAGAGTTAACTCAGGAATTAGAAGGCATTCATTTTCACTTTTTAGTGCTATTAATAGGTGTTTGGTTAATCAGTCGATTTGGCTTTGGACTAAAACTTAAGATGCAAAGATGACTCAGTCATCTTTTTTTATACTCTTTTTCTTATTTTTAAAATTTTAATTTAAGTTTGATTTAAGCTAGACGATTTATCATAAGTAGCGAAGTTAGGAATTTAACAGTTAATTGACAAGGAGGATATGAAGATGTATGTATTGAAAAATGCATTGAAGAGTGTCACACGTTCAGTGGGGAGAAATATTTTAATTGGGATTATTGTTTTAGTGATTTCTGTGTCTTGTTGTATTGGACTTTCAATTCGTCAAGCGGCAGAGAGCGCAAGAACGCAGACGTTAGAATCGATGAGTGTAACGGCACAGATTTCAGTTGATCGTCAATCAATGATGCAACAGTCAATGACAGGTGAAGGCGGATTTGATAAATCACAGATGATGTCAATTCCGAGTTTAACGATTGATGAAATGCAAACGTATGCCGAGGCACCATCAGTTAAATCATTTTATTATACAGCAACGATTTCATTAAATGGGACAGATGAATTTGAAGCTATCTCAACATCAAGTTCTAGTACTGATTCAAGTATGAATCAAGGAATGATGCAAATGCCTGGAATGGATAGTGGAAAAGGTGGAGGTTTTGCAAAAGGTGGAATGGGTGTTCAAGGTGATTTTACCATTATCGGTTATAGTTCAGATGAAGCAATGATTGAATTTATGTCAGGAACATCAACTTTAACAGATGGTCAAATGTTTGAAGAAGGAACAGAAACTTTAGAATGTGTCATTTCTGATGAACTAGCAACTTATAACAATTTATCAGTAGGAGATACCATTACGGTTGTTAATCCAAATGAAGAGGAAGAAGCTTATACGTTATCTATCGTTGGGATTTATAATAATAGTCAATCGACTGCAACAAGCAGTGAAGTGATGCAAGGATTTTCTGCGGCTAGTGATCCTGCAAACCGTATTTACATGAGTTATGCAGCTGTTCAAGCGATCACAGCAGCCTCTTCAGAAGCAGCGGTGATCTCAACAGATGAAACAACAGGAATGGAAATGACGACAGCAATTCCTGTGCAAGTTTCAGGAACTTATGTCTTTGCAGATGTTGAAAGTTATTATGCCTTTGAAGAAGAAGTTCGTGAATTAGGATTAGCTGATACGTATACGGTTTCTTCATCTGATTTAGCAAGTTATGAACAAAGTTTATTACCACTTGAGAATTTAAGTAAAATGGCAGGTTACTTTTTAGCAGTTGTCTTCGGGATTGGAGCCATTATCTTAGTTGTTTTAAATATTTTCAATGTTCGTGAACGTAAGTATGAAATTGGTGTATTAACAGCCATTGGAATGAAAAAGGCAAAAGTAGCAACGCAATTTTTAGTTGAAAGTTTTGTTGTTACAATTATCGCGTTAGTTATTGGAGCAGGAATTGGAGCTGTCTCATCTGTACCAGTAACTAACACATTATTAGCTTCACAAATTGAAGCACAAAGTAGTAACATGATGCAAACTGAAGCGTCATTTGGGCGTCCAGCTGGAAATATGGGGATGATTGGTGGAAAAGGTCAGGTTACTGCCGCAGTTGATTATATTTCAAGTGTCACATCAGCTACTGATTTTACAGTTTTAATGCAATTATTAGGAATCGGAATTGTTTTAACATTGGTCGCTAGTGTCGTATCAATTATTTTTATTACGCGTTATGAACCATTAAAAATCTTATCAAATCGTGATTAAGGAGTGAGGAGTATGTCAGTATTAAAGCTTGAAAATATCAGTTTTGCTTATGATAAAAAACCAATCTTTAAAAATTTAAATTTAGAGTTTGAAAAAGGAAAAGTTTATGCGATTATTGGTCGTTCAGGAACAGGGAAAACCACATTATTATCGGTTCTTTCAGGATTAGCTGCTCCAACGACAGGAAAAGTGTATTATGATGGAGAAGATATTGAAAAAATAAATAAATATGATTTTCGTAGTCAGTATGTTGGCGTTGTTTTTCAAAGCTTTAACCTATTAACTAAATTCACAGCATTTGAAAATGTGAGCTTATCTATGGATATTGCAAAGTTTCATGTAAACGATAAGAAAAAATATGTGTATGATTTATTAAGTAGTGTCGGTTTAGATGAAGAAAAAGCAAATAGTCGTATTTTAAAGTTATCAGGTGGGCAACAACAACGTGTGGCGATTGCTCGCGCCTTATCTTATCAACCAGAAATTATTTTAGCGGATGAACCAACTGGAAATTTAGATGGTGAAACGCAAGATGAAATTATTAAAATTTTAAAAGGATTAGCGGCTCAAGGAAAATGTGTTATTTTAGTCACTCATACCCCAGAAGTGGCCAAAGCAGCTGATCATGTGTATGACTTATCAAAATTAAAAAAAGTAAAATAAACAAAAAGCCTTTCATCAAGTGATGGAAGGCTTTTTTGATACAGTTTAAACTAATTTTTCGAAAAATTCTTTGTTAGCTTGAATGAGATGGTAGCCTTGAATCATGAAATCTTCAATGGATAAAGATTTACGATATAATTTAGCAAATACTTGTATCATATTTTTTTCTTGAAGTGTGACATCATAAAAATATTCATAGGCTGGTTTCTCTTTGTAACAATATTTTTTTAATAGGGGTTCTTTAAATAAAGCATCAATAGCACTCTCAGAAAATAGCCAATAACACCAGTATCGGTATATGCATCTAAAGTCATGACTGTTTGACATTTCTTGATATGAACAAGAAATTTTTAACAATTATTTTGTATTTCACTCCTTTTAAATCCCCCTAAGTTTTGTAATTTAGAAGAATAAAGAGTCAACTATTAGTTGATTTTATCAATGAAAGTTGATTTTTATTCCATTGAGAATGTGAGATACTAGTCATAAAATAGAAGTATGAGGTGATTGAATGAAAGAAATTAATATTGCTAAGATCATTGTTGAAAAACGGAAAGCAAAAAAGATGACACAAGATGCTCTTGCTCATTATTTAGGTGTTTCAAAAGCGGCGATCTCAAAATGGGAGACAGGTCAAAGCTATCCAGATATCACCTTTTTACCATTGCTAGCCTCTTATTTTAATATTAGTATAGATGAACTCATTGGTTATGAACCTCAGCTAACGAAAGAAGAAATTCAAGACTTATATAAACGTCTATCTTATCAGTTTGCCACGTTATCTTTTGATGAGGTCATCTCAGAATGTCAGGAAATAATTAAAAAGTACTATTCTTGTTTTCCTTTATTATTTCAAATGGGAGTTTTAATCATTAATCATAGTATGTTAGATTCTAGCCAAACAGAAGTGTTAAATGAACAAGCGAAATCATTATTTGAGCGTGTGAAATTAAATAGTGAGGATATTGATTTAGCCAAGCAAGCTCAAATCTTAGAAGCTCACTGTTGTCTCCTTTTAAATCAACCCAATGAAGCATTAGTTTTACTTGAGGGAAGTCAAAAACCACCCATGTCAGGTGAGGTTTTACAAGCAACCGCTTATCAAATGCTTGGTCAGCTAGAAGAAGCAAAATCTGCTTTACAAGTTTCTTTATTTAAAAGTTTGATGACAATGATTGATACCTTTCCAATGTTATTATCGTTAGCAGAAGGCGATCGATTTGAAGAAATAGTTTCAATCTTTATGAAGTTGGAAGAAACGTTTGAAATAAGAAAATTAAATCCTTATGTGGTGATGCCCGTTTTAATTATAGTGGCACAAGGTTATATGAAAGAAGGAAAGGTTGAAAAGGCATTAGATTATTTAGATGAGTATTCAAAAATAGGAACATATCATTTTTATCCATTAAAGTTTAGAGGAACAGCTTTTTTTGATGTGATTGAAGAGTGGTATAAGAAATTTGATCTTGGAAATATTGTGCCTCGTGATGAGGTGCTTATCAAGCAAAGCATGAAAGATGCTGTAATCAAAAATCCGAGCTTCATTTCTTTACAAGAAAATGAACGTTTTATCAAGTTAGTTAATCGATTAGGAGAGTGAATGAAATGTTAATAGTGACAACAGAAACAGTAGCAGGAAAAGACATTTTAGAAGTAAAAGGATTAGTTCGTGGAAGTACGATTCGTTCGAAAAATATAGGGCGAGATATTGGTTCTGCTTTAAAAGGGTTAGTTGGTGGCGAGCTAAATAGTTATAACGAGATGTTGACGGAAGCTCGTCAAATTGCCATTGGACGAATGGTGGAAGATGCGAAGGAAAAGGGCGCAAATGCGATTGTTGGATTGCGTTTAATGTCAGCTTCAGTCATGAGTGGAGCAGCTGAAATGGTGGCGTACGGAACAGCAGTGGTTATTAATGATTAAATGGATTATTGCCTGTTCTGCGATTAATTTTCTTTTCCTTCTTATCTTTTTACCTATAAAAATGGTAGAACGTCATAAAGAAAAGTGTGAAGAAAAGACAAAAGATTATCATCATTACTAATGAGAAATAGAGTATTAAAATTACTTTGATTATTTACCTTTTTAATTTCAATCCTTTTTTCTTACGCTGTTTTTTAAAATAATGTTGAGAATTAAAGTCAAGAAAAAAGAGTCTTTCAATAAAATGAAAGACTCTTTTTATGTTTTTAAAGAATTACGTTTAAGATATGATTTATTCATCAGTTGTTTGAAAAGAAATATTTCAGAAAAAAATACAAAATGAAAAAAATAAGGTATAAACTCAAAGCCATTTAAAAAATAAGAGATCGTAAGAAATAAAATCGAGGTAATAGATATTTTTTTTCCTTTTAAACAAATTTGTTAAGCAACTAATCCCTATTAAAAATATAAGTACGCTGGAAAGAAGATTAAAAAAGTATTCTCTGTATCAAGTAGAATACTATCATATCCGGAAATAATCAGAAAACTAAAAATTATTAACAGTGTAATACTAATAAAATATTTATTACCCAGAAAGTGCGAGATAGCGGAGCTTTATTTTTTAAAGATTCAATAAAGATATAGGTTAAACAAAGACAAATTATATACAACTCAAAGTAATATAAATCTCCTAAAGCTGGTAGTAACCAACAAGAAATTTGGAATAAATCTAAGAAAACCAGATATAAGAGAACTGGGTATTACGCACCTACTCCTACAAAAAGACTTGGTGAGTGGTGGAAGGTTAATAGAAGATGGGTTGAATTTTTAGTTAGCCTTGTGATAGGTATCATTCTTTATTATTTAGCAGTTGTTGAATAAATTATCTTTATTTTACCAAAATAAAGTCACTAGAAAGGGTGTGACTGAATGAAAGATTTAAATGAAAATAAAGTGGAGCGTTGGCTGAGCTTAATTATGATTTGTTGTTTTGCGTGGGTAACGTATTTTTATTTTCAAAATTTTTTTATTGGGATTGTTGAGGCATTTGCTGCTCTTCCTTTTTGGTGGTTTTTAATGGTCCTTCCTTTATTTGCAATGTCGGTTGTTTGGTCCATCAACTTAGGAGAGTATGAAATAAAAGAATTAGAGAAAAAAGTTCGCAATAATCAAAAAGTAATGACGGAGAGAGAGCGTTGTTTACGATTAATGCATTATAACATTCAGCAAATTCCACCGATTCAGTTTGTGGCTTATTGTGCAGATTTATTAAGATTATTAGAGTATGGAGATGTTAAAATCGATCGATTAGCTTCAAATGTTGGCAAAGGTATTCGTGCGATTACTCCATTAGGAAATCAAGTTTATATAGAGTGTCAGCACCATATGTTTAAACAGGTAATTAATGAGGAAATGATTCAAACATTGTATGCTGCTATGTTAGAAAATGATATTAAAGAAGGACTTTTTATAACGGCTTCATCTTTTACACCAGCTGCTATTGACTGGGCCAAAGCACATCAAATTAAATGTGTGGATGGTCAAGCTCTAAATGAATTAGTTATGTTTGCCACACGGGAAGGACGAGAACAATTAACGAAAGAAATATTAAGTTAATAATTTATGTTGGTTTCGATAAAATTTTGGAGTCATGCCTGTAACTTTTTTAAAGGTTTTTGTAAAGTAGCTTTGATCAGTAAAGTGAAGAAGGATAGAGATTTCTAAAATAGAATGGTCAGAAAGAATGAGTAATCGTTTTGCTTCTTCTATCTTCTCAATGAGAATAAATTCAGAGATGGTCACATTCATTTCTTTTTTAAATAATCGAGAAAGATAACTTGGGTTGAAGTGTAGAGCTTTACAAATATCAGTTAGCGAAATGTTTTGATAAAGATTTTTGGCGATATAAAAAATAGTATCGGAAACCGGACGAGAAACTTTAGTTGTATTGATTTGCTTCATTCGAGAGGTGATATCCATTAAAATAGTCATTTTTAATTGATTGAGCTGATGAATAGTTGAGGTTTTTTGAATTTTTTTAAGGTAATAAGTAATTAGCTTGTAAGCTAATGCAGTAGGTAAACCTCCTGTCATGGCGGTTCGAATAGAAAGAACCATGAGTGTAGTTAACATCGCTTGTAGGATTTGAATTGGATTTTCATTTAAATAATCCATCGCTGCTTGGTTAGGAATTAATTTATCCATTATTTCAATGAGTTTTTCAGTATTTCCATGTTTCACATAAGAAAGTAACTCTCGCTCATAATGGAGTGGAACGAAGGGTTCATGAATATGATCATCAATTCGAATATGAGTAAAATCTGTTTGAATTTTACCTTCAATCTCTTCAATCATTTCATTGTGATAAAAGTTGGCTTCTAAAATAGCTTCAAATGATAAAGGCTTTTGATAAAGTAAATAATAAATAAGCATGGCTTGGTGAATCAGTTGATTTAAAGACGTTTTTTCGTAATTAATTGGCCCGACAATAAAGGTTCCTATCATCCATTCATTATCTTTGATGTAACTGATTAAGATAAAGCTTTCACCTAAAGAGTGAAGTTCAATTTGAGGAAGGGAGATGGGCTCATTTAAATCCATCTGTTGTAATAAATCATGATTAAAAATAGTATTTGAAAGTAAATCTTCATGATCAGAATTAATAACTGTAACAGGCAGATTTAAAGTCTTTTCAATAAGGTTTTTAATGTAAGCGATTTGTTTCAATATGTTGTCGGAATTTGTCACGTGGTAATCCTCCTGATGTCAAAAAAATTATAAAAAAGTCATAATTATACTAAATATGATTAGGGATAAATGATAATATTATTCAGGCTCAAATGCAAGTCATTGGGCTTTTTTTATGGCTCTTTATAAGAAGATCAGTTTACATTTAGGAGGGATATATAGATGATGCAAGATAATATATTAGGAACTGAAAAGATTTCTAAGTTATTTATTAAATTCTCGATTCCAGCGATTTTATCATTAACGATTGCTGGAGTTCAAACAATGGTTGATGGGATTTTCTTAGGAAACTTTGTTGGAACGAATGCGATGGCTAGTGTGAATATTGCAGCCCCATTTATGCAGTTAATGATCGGGATGAACTTAATTATTGGAATTGGTGGGGCAAGTTATATTGGGCGTAGTTTAGGTGAAGGTCAAGTTAAACGAGCACAAGATATTTTTAAGTCAGCTTGTTTGTTCATGATCGGTTTATCACTTGTGATTTTATGTTTAGGATTCACTTTCAGTCAGCAGCTCGCAATGTTTTTAGGTGCTAATGAGGTGTTGCTTGCTGATACAGCCATGTATATTAAAATGTTAGCGTTATTTGCTCCGTTCATTGGGCTTTCGTTTATTTTAGGAATTTATGTTCGCTGTATTGGAAAACCGAATATCTATTTAGTTAGTTCAATTGTGAGTTTAGTAGCAAATATTATTTTAAATTACGTCTTAATCAAACAATTTAAATTAGGAATTGTAGGGGCACCGATTGCAACGGGACTATCATTTGCTACATCATTTATCATTGTGGCTATACCATTTATGAGTAAAACAACGGTGTTAAATTTCTTTACTGGAACATTTAATGCCAAATACACAGGACAATTACTATATAATGGATCATCAGAAGGTGTTTCATCATTAGCGACTGCAATTTCAACGTTTGTATTTAATATGGCGTTTATGCAAATTGCTGGTGAAGTGGGAGTATCAGCTTTTACAGCGATTGGCTATATTTCATTATTTGCTTCATTAATTGTTTGTGGAGTTTCAGCTGGAATTGGACCGGTTATTTCCTATAACTATGGAGCGAAATTACATGATCGTGTCAAACAGATGATGAGTTTATCATGTAAGATGGCTATCACAATGGGAACAGCATTAGTCATTTTAATTTTCTTATTTGGTAAATATTTAATTATGTTATTTGTAAGTGATAATCAAGCCGTTTTAGAGTTAGCTTTACAGGGATCTAAAATTTATGCGTTTACGTTCTTCTTTAATGGATTGAACATTTTATTCTCAGGGTATTTCACTTCAATTGGTGACGCATTATCTTCAATTATTGTTGCGATTTGTCGCGGTATGATTTTCATTTTATTAGGAATCACAATCTTGCCACAATTTATTGGAATTAGTGGAGTATGGATGACAGTTCCAGTAGCAGAAGTTTTAACTTTATTAGTTGTTATCTTCTTATTTAAAAAAGATAATATGAAAAAGGATCCTGAATTAGTAGTGGAAGCATAATAAAAAACCTCGTCGATTAATTAGTCGTCGAGGTTTTTTTGTGCCCGGTATTTTGAAGGGCTCATCCCTTTATGTTTACGAAAGATTTTTGAAAAGGCAAAAGGGTCGGTGTAACCCACAATTTTAGCAATATCAGCGATTGGTAAGTTTGTTTGTGCCAATACCTCGCATGCAATCGTGAGACGATGATTGAGTAGATATTCTTGAGGTGAGGTGTTAAGCTTTTCTTTAAAGATGTTAGTAAGGTAACTTCGGTTAATCCCAATAAATTCAGCGATGTCGGAAACTTTAATTGGATTGGCGTAGTTACTATGAATGTATTGAATCGATTGTTCTAAGTATATCTCACTGCCTTTTGTTTTATAAGGTGAGATGACTTCATGATTAGCTTCCGTTAAAGCAGAAAAGAATTGATAGATAAGGACTTGAAGTTTTAGTTCATTTGCATAGGTATAACTATCAATTTCTAACATTTGAAAAACATAATCTTTTAATCGTTCGTTATCTTCAAAATTAAAAACTAAATTTTGTTCATTTAAGTTCGCATAGTTGAGATAGTGTGAAGCTTTCACTCCATTAACAGCAATCCAAATATAGTGCCAAGGATGATCTTGATTGGCTTCATAGTAAGTAATGTCACCAGGTAAAATAAGAAAGCCTTGATTTTTCTTTAAATGATAAACCTGTCCATTGACGTGGTATGTTCCTTCGCCCTCAAGGATATAGTGAATCAGATACTCAGTACGGACAGCTGGACCAAAGCTATATCCTGGCCGACATTGCTCATACCCACAATAGCATAAAAATAAATCTAATGAATTTTTTTTAAGCGGCTCAAGATAAGTAACAGTTTGCTCTTTAATATACTTCATATGCTCCATTTATTTTCCCCCTAGAATAAACACGTATGAATTCCCCTTATGAATTGACGATATCAAAAATAAATAGTTATTCTTTAATATATTTGTCGGATAAAGATGTATCTAAATTTTTACTTAATAAATAAAAAGATAGCGATTTCATATTTTCTCACATTTCCACATGAAGGGCTTACATTTATCCATGTTTTTCACATCATAAATATAATATCATAACAGTGTAAACCTTTACAGAGAGTTTTTGATAAAATATTTATAAATCAAATAAATATTTAAGGTGATATTTAGTAAAAACTTTTTGTATAGCTTTATTTTAGTTAAATAAAAGATAGATTGTCTTTTATTAATCATTTGAGGGGGTTATATCTATGAAAAAAAGCTTTAAAAAGGTATTAGGTGCAGTTGGTTTAACATCAATCTTTGTGTCAAGCTTAGTTGGATGTAGTAATAATAGTGAAGAAGGGGCTTCTTCAGGAGGGAACTCAACAATCACTTATTCTATCTGGGATAAAGGGCAAGAGCCTGGTATGCGAGCAATTGCTGATGCTTTTGAAGAACAAAATCCTGGGATTAAAGTTAATGTAGAGGTGACGCCTTGGGATCAATATTGGACAAAACTAGAAGCAGCAGCGACTGGTGGATCAATGCCAGATGTATTTTGGATGCATTCAAGTCAACATATCCGTTATGCACAAAGTGGCATGTTAATGGATTTAAATGAGGTCATTGAAAATAGTGATGTATTAGATATGAGTAATTTTACTGAAGGAATTGTTGATTTATATAACGTTGATGGAAAACAAATTGCCATTCCAAAAGACGTCTCAACAATTGGATTATGGTATAACAAAACATTATTTGATGAAGCAGGTGTCGAGTATCCAAATGAAAATTGGACATGGGATGATTTATTAGAAGCAGCACATGCATTAACAGATGAGGGAAAAGGAATTTATGGATTAAATGCGCCATTAAATACAGAAGAAAATTTATTTAACTATGTGTATCAAAATGGCGGAGACATTTTGATTAACGATAAGAAAGAATCAGGTTATTCATTACCTGAAACAAAAGAAGCATTACAATGGTATGCAAATTTAAGTTTAGTTGAAAAAGTTTCTCCATCTCAAACACAGTTTGCTGAAAATGGAAACTCAACATTATTTACATCTGGAAAAGTTGCTATGGGATTATTCGGATCTTGGATGTATACAGAATTTATTACAAATGAATATACAGCAGAACACTGTGCCGTTTCAATTTTACCTGAAGGACCAGCAGGACGTGCAACAATTTACAATGGTTTAGGAAATTCAATTGCTGCAAATACAAAAAATAAAGAAGCAGCTGTTAAATTTATCGAGTTTTTAGGTTCTGAAGAAGCAAATAAAATTCAAGGAGAATATAAATCAGCAATCCCAGCTTATATTAATGCTCAACAAGCATGGGTAGAAGCAACAACTCAAAATAATTTTGAGACTCAAGGATTAGTCGATATGTTAGAGTATGGATACATTAAACCATATACAAAAAATACTGCTAAATGGGAAAAAGTTGAGATGGAAATTTTAAGAAAAGTTTGGTCTGGTGATTTATCAGTTGAAGATGCTTGTGATCAATTAGTTAAAGAAATTAATGCAATTTTAGCAGAGGAATAATAAAAGAGAGGTAAAAAAAGTAGGTAACTGTTCACATGAATGGTTACCTCTAAAAAATAAGCGGAGGAGATAGTATGGCGATTGCAATGAAAAAAACAGACTCAAAGCGTACCGCTAAATTAAGTAACTCAAAGTATAATGAGTGGATGTGGGGATATTTCCTAGTTGCTCCAACCATTATCGGACTTATCGTTTTGAACTTAATCCCAGTCATTGAAACGTTAATTTTAAGTTTTCAAAAGACGGGTGATTTTGGAGTCAATACATGGGCAGGACTTGAAAATTATAAGCGATTATTAAGTGATCCAGCGGTTTGGCAAGCAACTGGAAATACGTTAAAGTATGCGGTCATTGTTGTTCCAATTACGGTTGCTTTATCTTTGATTGTTGCCGTTTTATTAAATCAAAAAATTAAAGGGAAAAGTTTATATCGTGTGATTTATTTCTTACCGATGGTAGCAGCGCCTGCAGCAGTGGCAATGGTTTGGAAATGGTTATTTAACTCAGAGTTCGGATTAATTAATTATTTATTAGGGTTAATTGGGATTCAAGGGCCACAATGGGTAAGTGATCCTAACTTTGCGTTAATTGCGATTGCGATTGTTGGGATTTGGAGTGCGATTGGTTATAATATGATTTTATTATTAGCAGGTCTTCAAGAAATTCCAAAAGATTATTATGAAGCAGCAAGTATTGATGGAGCAGGTCCGATTCGCCAATTCTTTACGATTACACTACCATTAGTTTCTCCAACGATGTACTTTGTTGTCGTAACAAGTATTATTAGTGCGATGCAAGTCTTTGATACGATTTTTATGATGATCGATAAAACAAGTGTAGCGCTTGAAAGTACGCAATCATTAGTGTATTTATTCTATCAACATTCATTTACAGTTAATGATAAAGGATACGGATCAGCAATTATCATGTTATTATTAGCAATCATTATGGTGATTACGTTCATTCAATCCAAAGTTGAAAAGAAATGGGTACATTATTAAAAATAGGGGGATATCGTCATGAAAAAAATAAAAAAAGGGAATCTTCTTATTCATATTGTTTTGATTCTTGGGGCTGTAATCATGGTTTTACCGTTTGTTTGGATGGTGCTAACCTCATTTAAAACATTAGCTGAATCGACGCAAATGCCACCAAAAATTTTCCCAGACTCATTACAATTGAGTAACTATACAGAGGTAATGCGATTATTACCTTTTGATAAGTTTTATATTAATACGATTTTAATGTTATTATTCCGTGTGATTGGATCTGTTTTATTTAGTGCGATGGCGGCTTATGCCTTTGCTCGTTTAAACTTCCCAGGTAAAAACTTCTTATTTTCATTAGTCTTATTACAAATGATGGTTCCTGGACAATTGTTCATCATTCCACAGTTCTTATTAGTTCAAAAATTAGGCTTATTAAATACAGTGACTGCTTTAGTGATTCCAGGGGTTGTCAGTGCCTTCGGAACATTCTTACTTCGTCAGTTCTTTATGGGAATTCCAAAAGAGTTAGAAGAAGCAGCGAAGTTAGATGGATGTAGTATCGGTGGCACTTTCTTTAGAATTATGTTGCCACTTGCGAATTCAGGATTAGTAGCACTAGGAATCTTTACTGCATTATTTGCATTTAAAGATTTAATGTGGCCATTAATCGTCAATATGTCAATTGATAAAATGACATTATCAGCTGGATTAGCTTCATTACAAGGTCAATTCTCAACGAACTTCCCTCAATTAATGGCAGGATCGTTATTAGCCATTTGGCCAATGTTATTAATTTTCGTGATCTTCCAACGTCGTTTTATTGAAGGAATTGCGACAACAGGTGGAAAATTATAATCGATTAACCTCTTCTTATTCAAAAATATCTCATTTTATTTTAATTCATTAGTAATTTAAAGACTAGCACTTTTAGCTAGTCTTTTTTGATGATAAACAGAGTGATACATCTCTTTGAATGATAGCATAAGGTAACTATATATAAACAGAAATGTATTTTACCATTCTACATCAGTCTTAGTTGGTAAGTCGCTTTAATACTGAGGCATCCTATATTCCAGATCAAAGTTTTTATAAGGGAAAAACTTATCTGGACTTATATAGTAGTAAAATAATAGTTAATGATTAGATATAAGATAGATGTTAATAAAATTTTCATGATAAGTTAATTAACTGTTAAAATGTTAGATAAATTAGAAAGTTAAAGCAAGAAGAGTCTTTGTATTTTTGCAAGATGAACCTGGAAAAATGTTAGATTTTTAATTAAAATCGTTAAAGAAAAAAGATTCGGTAAAAATTTACTAAAAAAGATTGAATTAACTAGTTGTCTATATTATAATCAGTTTAGAAAACGTTATCTAAAAAGAAAAAAGTAACGTTGAGAGGAGAAAAATATGGGATTTTTAATTGATGAAAAACGTTTAGTTTTTGGTGTAGAAACTGCCAAAACGACATATGCCTTTGCGGTAGATAACTTAGGTTTATTACGCCACTTATATTGGGGACCAAAAGTAGACGGATTAGAAGACTTTGACGTTCCTGAATTATCAGAGTTATCAAGTAACGATCCAATTCTTGATTTAACAGATGAAGAATATCCAGTATTCGGGGGAATGCGCTATAAAGAAAACTGTTTAAAAGTCATTTTCGCTGATCAAACGCGTGATATTGAATATAAATATGTAGGATATACAAAAAATGAAAATGAATTAATCATTCAGTTAAAAGATGTTTATTATAACTTTGAATTTAATTTACATTATAAAGTTTATGAAGAGCAAGACTTAATTGAGCGTACAGTTTCGGTTAAGAATAATACGGATGCTGCTGTTGAGATTGAAAAAATTCACTCAGCTCAACTTCATATTCCTTATCAAGATTTAACGTTAACATCGTCTCATGGACGTTGGTTAGCAGAGTTCCAAGAATTTAAACAATCACTAGGACAAGGGAAAATTATTTTAGAAAACCGTCGTGGAATTTCAACACACAATCACAATCCATTCTTCATTTTAGATCGTCATGCGACTGAAACAGAAGGAGAAGTTTATTTCGGTATCTTAAAATTAAGTGGAAACTTCTCAACAATTATTGAGCCACGTCCTTATGGCGGAACATTAGTTCAAATGGGAATTAACCCTCATGACTGCTTAATTACTTTACAACCAGGTGAAGAGTTTGTTGCACCAGCAATGCTATTCGGTTATACAAATGAAGGGTTTGAAGCGATGAGCCATCACATGCATGATTATGCTAAACAAAATGTGCTTCGTGAAGGGGTGCGTCCAGTTCTTTATAACTCATGGGAAGCAACAGAGTTTGACGTTCATTGCGACGAGCAAATTGCTTTAGCTAAAAAAGCAAAAGAAATGGGTGTTGAATTATTCGTTATTGATGATGGGTGGTTTGGTGAGCGCCATAGCGACGCTGATGGATTAGGTGACTGGTATGTGAATGAAGATAAATTCCCAGAAGGATTAAATCCATTAATTAATGCGGTTAAAGGAATGGGAATGATGTTTGGAATTTGGATTGAGCCAGAAATGGTTAACCCACCAACACAATTATTAAAAGATCACCCAGATTGGATTTATCATTTCAAAAATCGTGTGAATGATACATCTCGTAACCAAATGGTGTTAAATGTGACATTACCAGAAGTCCAAGAGTTTATTTTCAACATGATTGATGATTTATTATCAAAATATGATATTGATTATATTAAATGGGATGCGAACCGCCCAATTTCACAAACAGGTGTATCTCGTGATATGTGGCTTCGTCATATTGAAGCAGTTTATGATATTGCACGCCGTGTGAAAGCAAAATATCCTCATTTATTATTAGAAGCATGTGCATCAGGTGGTGGACGTGTTGATTATGGAATGTTAGAAGCATCATTTGATGATTTCTGGACAAGTGATAATACAGACGCGTATGATCGTTTAACGATTCAAAATACGTATTCATATGTGTATCCAATTAAAGCAATGCGTGCATGGGTAACAGATGCTAATAACCGTTCAACAATTCCATTAACATTTAAATTCCATAGTGCAATGATGGGAACATTAGGGATGGGATGTAATATCTTAAAATTCACTGAAGAAGATATGAAGTTATCAGCAGAGTTAATCGAAGAATACAAACAAATCCGTGAAGTTGTACAAAATGGTGACTTCTATCGTTTACAACATACATCAAGCAATAACTACTATTGCTACGAATATGCAAATGAATCAGAAGCTGCATTATTTGTGTTCTTACCACAAACTCAAATTTCTCGTACAGGAGTTCGTGTAAAATTACGTGGATTAGATGCTCAAGCAAAATATACATTCACATTAGCAGGAACAGAGATGCAAAAATCAGGATCATATTTAATGAATCACGGAATTGATGTAAAATTAAGTGGAGATTACGCAAGTACAATTATTAAATTTAAAAAAGCATAATTATAATTCAAAGAGTACTGTCTAAGACAGTACTCTTTTTTTGTATAAAGTTTAGTCAGTGGATGAAAAAATTATCTATAATTATTTGTTTTGAAATTAGAGAATAACAGACATTAGACTATATCAAACAAACATTTAAAATTATCGCTCAAAATGATCAATTAAAATTTTTCATCGGAATTGTTTTATGTATGAACTTAATGTTATCGTTCCTTGGAGGAATGGCACTTTATTATTTTAAATATGTAACGGGGAATGAAGGAATGTTTCAAATTTATAACGGATGTGCAGTACCAATTATCGGACTAATTGGATTGTTAACAGTTGGTTTCATTGCACCACAAAATGCATTATTAGTTGCGATTGGTGCGTTCTTAGTTCGTTCAGGTGGAGGATTAATTATTGCTTCATCAACTGTAATGCTTGCAGATGTATATATAAACAGATAAGTATTCTACATCTAAGGTGGCAAACAAAAATACTGATATCCTTTATTTATAAAGACACCCTATCGTCCAGGGGTCACCTAGCATTTTCGAAGAAAATGTATCTACCGCTGCTAGGGAATGGGTCACCTAGCGATTTCTGAAAGAAATCTTCTCCTCCTTTGCGAGGGCTTAAAAATTTTCTATGAAGAAAATTTATCTGGACTTATATAGTTGATAATAGCGAGTATAAATTTGGAACAAGAAATGAAAGTATTATCTTTTCATGCCAAACATTATTAGTAAAATCAGCAAGTGCCTTAAGTGGTTGGTTAATTGGAGTTGGTTTAGCAGCTTTCGGATATGTAGCGAATGTTGAATAATCAATTACAACAATGATGGGAATGCGAGGATTAATGTTCGTATTACCAGCAATCTTTATTGCTTTATGCTTTGTAGTTTATAAAAAACACTATAAGTTAACTGGTGATTATCATGAAGAAATCATTAAAGAGTTAGAAGTACGTAACATAACTAAAGCTTCAAATGAAACAGTCATAAACGGAAAAGTTGCACCAGAATTAAGTTACGAATAAAAAATATAAAAAAACACTTAGATTTATCCAAGGTGATGTATCTAAGTGTTTTTTTATAACAGGAATAAGATATTAACAATAAAAAACCTCCTAATGTTAAAGATTAAAAGGTTTCCCGACCATTGATCAAAACATTAGGAGTATTTTTTGAAGGACTATAATAATATGGCATAAATGATGTGAAATTATAACCGCTATATTTTATTTGTACTGAACTATTGAAGATAAGCAATTACTAAAGAGAAGAAGAATGTAACGACATGGAGGATTTAAATGAGTTAAATAGAATTGGAAATATCTATAATGTAGGGGAGTTAAGAACTATGAGTCAGACTGATAAGTAAGATATTAACTGCAAAGAAGATAACTATATAAGTCCTACTAATGGAGGAAACATGCTTCGAATGGTAGGTGACCCTTCCCCAGCAAAGGAGGATTGTTTTACAAGTAAAACTGCTAGGTGACCCATTCCCTAGCAATTGAGGATACATTTTCTTCGAAAATGCCAGGTGACCCACGGCACAACGATCAAACGTTTAGTGTGCCGTGATAAATGTAGATTTTATTTCTGTTTATATATAGCTTGCACCCTCTGGATGATTTAAGAGAGAGAATTTTGTAGTAATAGATACATACAACTTCACTTAATTTTTAGTAATTAAAGGAAAGGTCGAAATCTAAGAGATACTGAAGTTAATAAAAATATGAATTTTAGTACTTATAAATATGTTCTTATATCATATAAAGCTTTCTTTTTACTTAAATTGTAGTAAACTAAAGTTTTTTAAAAAGTAAAAAAAAACTTTTTTTTACTATAAAACTATTGTAAAACGATTACAAATGTAGTATATTATAACTATGAGAGGTGCGAAAACGATTACAACTCAAGAGAGGGACGGGTTGTAAAGATTAAAAAAGGAGAGGTTAATATGCAATTAACTGCGAAAGCAAAGTACTCTTACGGAATAGGGGCGCTTGGTAAGGATTTAGTTTACGGTATCGTTGGTACTTATTTAATGATTTATTTTACTGACGCTGTTGGATTAGCTCCAGCATTTGTTGGGGCATTATTTTTAATAGCTCGTATCTGGGATGCAATCAATGACCTAATGATGGGAATGGTTGTTGATAATACAAAAACAAAATGGGGAAAATTTAGACCATGGATCTTAATCGGGACAATTCTTAACGCCGTGGTATTAATCTTCTTATTTAAAAAACCAGATTTAGATGGATCACCATTATATGTATATTTTTCGATTATGTATATCTTATGGGGAATGACATATACAATCATGGATATTCCTTATTGGTCACTGATTCCATCTTTAACACAAGATAAAGCAGAACGCGAAAAAATAGCAGTTATTCCTCGTATCTTCGCTAGTATTGGTGGTTTAACAATTGGTACATTTGGTTTAACATTCATTGCTAAATTAGGACAAGGAAATGATGTTAAAGGGTATGAAGCATTAGCATTCATCATTGCGATTATCTTCATTATTTCATCAATTATTACGTGTATTAATGTTAAAGAGCCTTCTACAAAAGGTGTAAAAGAAACAAGTAAAAAAGCTGAACGCGTAACATTAAAACAAACATTCAAAATTATCAGTCAAAATGATCAATTAAAAGTGTTCATTGGGGTCGTATTATGTATGAACTTAATGCTACAACTTTTAGGTGGTATGGCACTTTACTACTTCAAGTATGCTACAGGTAATGAAGGGATGTTCAAAATTTATAATGGATTTGCAGGATTTGCTGAAATTGGAGGGTTATTATTATTCCCAGTCTTAGCACAAAAAATCGGTCGTCAAAAATTATTTAAAATTGGATGTTTCATTCCTGTAATCGGATTAATCGGATTATTAGCATCAGGTATTTTTGCTCCAGATAATGCATTATTAGTTGTTTTATCAGCAATCTTAGTACGTGGTGGTGGAGGATTCGTCTTAGCTTCTTCAACAGTTATGTTAGCTGACGTAGTTGACTATGGTGAATATAAACTTGGAACACGTAACGAAAGTATTATCTTCTCATGCCAAACATTATTAGTAAAGTCAGCATCAGCATTCAGTGGATGGGCAATTGGTGTTGGATTACAAATGATGGGATATGTTGCAAATCAAGAGCAATCAGCTGCAACTATTTTAGGAATGCGTGGTTTAATGACAGTAGCACCAATTGTATTTATCGTATTATGTTTCGTTATTTATAAAAAATACTATAAATTAAACGGTGACTTCCATGAAGAAGTACTTAACGAATTAGAAGCTCGTAATAACTTAAAAGAATTAGAAGGACGTAACAGTTCAACAGTTGGATTAAAAGGAGCAGCAGCTCAAGCATAATCAAAAAATCAGCGGAGATGATCCGCTGATTTTTTGATTTAATAAGAAGATAAAATTATGAAATGTTAAAGCAATAGTAACTAGTGCTTAAACATACAAGTATCAAAAGGCTAGGGATTCAAAACGTGCTTTGAAAGATTTAATTCTTTTTTAAGAAGAGATAGTGCGCCAAGAATTAGTAGAGGAAGTTCAGTTAAGCAGTTGTCATTTAGTAAAAAAAGTATAGTATATTCATGCCTTCTAAAAATGATGTACAAAACTAACACCTTTTTTCCGACATTTGGACAATTCATAGAGGAGAAGAGTGTCAAAAAGA
>JAUMTV010000315.1 GCA_030531025.1 Turicibacter sp. | reverse complement strand
GGTAGAGAAAATAGAAGTGCTGAATGAGAACTATGGTGAGAATAGAAGTCTTTCTGATATGGGAGGTTTCGTCATATATGTGGATAACGATGAGATGATAGAGGAGCTATTAGAACAGTTTCCAGTAGCCGAAGCAGAGTACACAGAGATATTCACTGGAGCAGATGAGAAAACCTATGCAGAAATATTGTTATTGGCGGCTTCTGATTATCATATCGTCATTTTTATGCCAGTAGCCTTATTAGAAAAATATCCGAAATTTAATGTCAATGAGTAATCAATAAAGGAGAGAATGAACCATGATTAGAGCAATCATTAAAGTATTACAATCACTTGTTGCAGTCGTAATTAAATATATTGAAGCATCTACAATGGAAAACTGTCATGCGTAAATCTAGTACTGTCTTGATAGGAATTAAAATACTTGCCTTTCTATTAGAAATGATTTCATTAGGATTATCTAATGAGGATATGGTAGATAAGGCATGTGAACAATTTAACATTGATAAGGAAGAGTTAGAAAAATTTTTATAGATGAAATAATGAGGAGTGAATCAATATGATACCTAAATATATGACAAAGGGAATTCAAGACAGAATTCCGCTAGACTTGCAAATCCTGATGTGGCAAATGTACGATCGATGTAAGGAAGAAATGGAGAGGACGGATTATCTTCATGTCTTTCAATTAAAAGAGTTGGAAGGAGAGGTATTGAATCAAGAAATCATTCATCAACAAGAAATACCTGAATATGAAAGAACATATGTGATTAATATCGATTACCCAATGACAGAAAAGGTGTATGTTATCGAAAGTGAGGATTATGTGACGATGCTTCTCGCAAACGAGTATTAAAATAAAAACTCCTAAAAATAGGAGTTTTTATTTATAAGTATTTAATTTTAGATTGTAGAATTCGTTATATAATTCAATAATTTTATCTAGATTATTAGAGTTAAATTGAATCATGCGATTCGAAATAACAATATCACAGACATAATCTGTTATATTTTTGTTTCGTCTTCTAAAGTATAAGGTTACAAAATATTTGAATTGTTCTAAGTAATAAACAGGTAAATTATCATTTAGCTTTAGATGAATAGAGAATAATAGATATTGAGGATTTAAGTCGTTTTTAGGAAGTTTTTCATGTTGAATACTGACACTTAACTGAGTCGGTTGATACAAGGTAAATTTATTTAGTAGTTGTTCTAAATTTTTTGATGAATTTTTTAAAGCTAATGTA
>JAUMTV010000044.1:21932-25125 GCA_030531025.1 Turicibacter sp. | reverse complement strand
ATTTTCATCTGTAACTAATAATATTTTCTTCACTTTATTTTCGTTAACAACATGATAATAAGTATTATCCTCCATTAATATATCTTTTCTTGATAATTCACCTTTTAAATAATCAGAATTTAAAGAATCTAACTGGAAAGATAGAGTTTTGCTTTCTCCAACTTGTAAAGTTACTCCTTCTACTGCCACTAATTCTTCACCATTATATAAAGAGAAATCTCCTTCATATAAGCTATCTCCATTATTAGTTACATTAGCTATAACTTTAACTTTATCATCTACAAATTTATGAGAAACATTATCTACAGAAGCATTTAATCCACTATTACCTAAATAAACTATTCTCCCATTTATATCTGAAATAGCCACTTGTTTATCAGTAAAAATTAATGCTTCATACTCTTCTCCAATTCCATCACCTATAGCTTTAACAAATGACACTACATCACTTATATCACCACTACCATAACTTTTAGTTATTTTATCAATAATAGAAGATGCATTAGACTTATTAAAATCTCCATTTAAAAGTAAATTTGAAGTCCCATCATAAGAAATAATATAAGTATTTGTACCTTCTTTAGTACTATTTAAATACTCTTTAGCAAGTGTTTTCCCTTGCTCTAATCTACTATTGCTATCATCATATATAGTATTCATACTAGCAGTATTATCTATTACCATTATTACATTTTTATAGCTCTTTCCTCCTATACTAATAAAAGGGCTCATAAGAGCTAAAATAACACTTAAAATAATTATAATCTGTAGTAACAGCATTATATTCTTTTTAAACTTTTCCCACGGTGTATTGGCTCTAGTATTTTTATATACTTCCTTCCATAATAAAGATGAAGATATAACTTCTTCTTTATATTTACGCTTTAATATGTAAAGCATTATTACTGGAGGAATAGTTAATAGTAAAAATAACGGCCATAAATTAGTAAAGCCCATATTCTTTCCCCCTAATACAATACTTTTCGTTTACTAAATTCATTTAATATTATTTCTTCTATATTCATAGATGAATTAACAGTTATAAGCTTTCCACCATACTTTCTTGCTAAAGCCTCAATACTGTCATTATATTTTTTTAATGTTTCTTTATAATCCTTTATTAATGATGGTGTAACACTAAGCTTTATATTTTCCCCAGTTTCACTATCAATTAAAGTTATTTCATTATTAAACTCTGGATTTATTTCCTCTTCACATAATACTTGTACTAAAATTATTTCTTGCTTTTTATAAGCCAAATATTTTAAGCCAGCTTCTAAACTTTCCAATCCTGAATTATTTAAAAAATCTGATACTACAATAGATATTCCCCTTAAATTTAAAGGCCTTTTCTTTATACTTTCACTTAAATCTGTTGTTCCATCAAAACTTATATTTTCTAAATCTCTTAATATTTTTTGAAAGCCCCTATTACCAGTACCAGTCTTTAAATTTTCTATTACTCCATTATTCATTGTACTTATATTTACCCTATCTAAATTATTTAAGGCAATATAACTTAAAGCTGCTACTATTTTTAAAGCTGTGTCTTTTTTATTATCTTTTCCATAATCCATAGATTTGCTTTTATCAATGAAAAAGTTAAATACACCTTCTCTTTCTTCCATAAATACTTTTATAAAGAATTTATCAAACCTTCCATAGGCATTCCAATCTATTCTTCTAAAATCATCACCTGGTGCATATTCCCTATAGTCTGAAAACTCTACTGATACACCTTTTACTTTTGATTTTCTTCCACCTTGAGTACCTCCAGTAAGCTTAAAATTTATATACATATTAATTTTATTTAGCTTTTTAAAGAAGTCCTCATTAAACATCTTTTCACTCATTTTTTATACTACCTTTAAGTCTTCTAAAATTTTAGAAATTATAGCTTCTTCATTTAATCCTTCAGTTATTGCATCAAAGTTTAAAGTAATTCTATGCCTTAATACTGGGTATGCAAGCTCTTTTATATCTTCAAAAGATACATTTAATCTTCCTTCCATAACAGCTCTTACCTTTGCCCCGGCAATTATACCTTGTGCAGCTCTTGGACCTGCTCCTGCTTCTACATATTTTTTAGCTATATCAGCTCCACTTTCTAGTTCTGGATGTGTTGCAAGTATTAACTTCAAAGCATATTCTTTTACTGGTTCTGCAATTTTAATTTCCTTAATAATATTTCTAAGTTCTAATATTTCATTTCCTTCTAAAACATTAGTAAGCTCTAATACTTTATTAGTTAATGTTAAATCCATAATTTCTTTTAATTCATCTAAAGTAGGGAATTCTACATTAAGTTTAAATAAAAATCTATCAAGTTGAGCTTCTGGAAGAGGATAAGTACCTTCTTGCTCTATAGGGTTTTGAGTTGCTAATACCATAAATGGCTTTGGCATTTCATATGTTGTTTTACCTACAGTTACTGTTTTCTCTCCCATTGCTTCTAAAAGTGCAGATTGAGTTTTAGGCGTAGCTCTATTAATTTCATCTGCTAGTAAAAGATTTGTAAATACAGGTCCTTTTTCAAATTTAAATACTGTATTATCATTTTCCTTTACTACAATATTAGTTCCTACAACGTCTGCAGGCATTAAATCAGGAGTAAATTGAATTCTAGAAAAATTTAAATCTAATACCTTTCCTATTGTTTTAACTAATTGAGTTTTACCCATACCTGGCATACCTTCTAAAAGCACATTTCCTTCTGCAAAAATAGCTATTAAAACATTTCTAATTGTATCTTTTTGACCAATTATACCTTTACTTATTTCTTCTTCACATCTTTTTATCTTCTTTGAAACCTCTATAATTGATTGTTCATTAATTTCCATATTTGTCACCTCATAATTTTTTCAGTAATTACTTTAGTAATCTTTTAATTTAATCCTTCGAAATAGTTTTTTATAAGATCTTTTAAACTTTGTGGTAAATTGCTATTATTAGCACCTTCTAATGCACTATTGCTATAATCTCCAATTACCTTATCATAATCTACTTTTTCTCCACCTATGTTAAGTCCATTTTGACTTTCTATTTCTTGTGAATTTCCATTATCATTTTTATTACCAGTAAGATTTTCATCAGTACCTTCATTTCTTCCTGGAATATATATTTGCTCTCCTATAGAATTTTCTAAATCATTTTCTTTACCTACAGTACTACCAGTATTCCATCCAGATCCTGA
>JAUMTV010000044.1:9992-21832 GCA_030531025.1 Turicibacter sp. | reverse complement strand
TTTCTAAATCATTTTCTTTACCTACAGTACTACCAGTATTCCATCCAGATCCTGAACCTGCTCCTGAACCAGAACCTGTTCCTCCTGATCCACCTTGACCTTGACCACTTCCAGAACCAGACCCCTGTCCGCTTCCTGAGCCTTGTCCTTGTCCATTACCTTGACCCTGACTTTGGTTTTGCCCAGAACCTGATGATTGTTGACTTGAACTACTAGTATTTTGTCCATTACTATTATTTATGGATTTTGAAATAGCCTTTGATAAACTTTCTCCATCAAGTTTTTTATCTAATACTGAATTTGATGCATTTTTTAAAGCTTCTGCTAATTCTTCATCACTCATTTCTAAGGCAGCATTCTTTAAAGCTTCTGATAACTCACTTAATTCCGAGCTACTCATACTACCTAACTTATTTTGAATCTCTGCTAACTCTTTATTTATAGCATCTTCATCTCCACTTAACATAGCTTCTGCTAAAGGTTTACTTTCTTCCTTCTTCATTAACTCATTTACTAACTTGTTTACATCCTTTTTAGCTGTAGCTTCTTTCTCCTTATTAAAGTTATCTAATAATTTCTTTTTAGACTTTTCTAATGCTTCTTTAGATTTCTCTGATGACAACTTTTCTTTTTTATCTTCTAGCTTTTTCTCTAAACGTTCTAAAGTCTTATTTATTTCAGATTTTTTTTCACTTTCCTTTAACTCTTTTACTGCATCTTCTAAAAGCTTTTTAACTTCTTCCTTTTCCTCATCTGATAAGTTTTCTGACTTTTCTATTTCCTTTTTTTCTTTTTCAACCTTTTCTATTATTGATTTTTGATATTTATCAAAGTCTCTTATTTTTTGTGCTTCTTTTCTTGCTGTACTAGGTACAAACATTATTAAAATACACATTATTATTAAACCTAAAGATAATAAAGCTTGCTTCTTATCTATACTAATTTTAATATTTTTAATATCAAACTTTTTAATACATTCTACAGTATCTTTCTTTTGAGCTATTGATATATTGTCATCGCATCCTATAAGTTCTAATGATGTAATAAGCCTCTCATCTAAACCTCTAGAATCCACCATAAGAGCTACTTTATCTTTTTTAGGAGATTTAATAAAACCATAAATTAAAATAATTATTAATCCTATTAATAATATTACTATACAAATTTCCTCAATATAAGGAATTGTTATAAAAAGTGATATTAATAGCAAACTAAAGATTAAGCATAGTAGAAGCTTTAATCCCACTATGCTTAAGTTTAATAAGAAGTTTGCCTTAATTCTTTTAGAAGCTTTATTCAAAAACATTAATATAGCTTTATCTAAAGAATCCATATCTCTACTCCTTTACCTTTTTAGATTTAAACCTACTTTTCTTATTTAATGGATTAAGTTTAACTGAAGCTAAATATATAAATAATACTGAAAGTACTAATTGTACTACTGTTGAAATATATTCTGAATGCATACTTATTCCAAACCCTGAAAACATACTATTAAACTCTAATCCTAACCCAACTTGATTTAATAATAAACTTACAAACCCTACCACTGGACTTAAATAAACTATAGGAGATGCCTTAGGCACTGTTGTTACAGGATTGCCACTCATATTCATTTTATAAACAGTTATCATAAGTATTGCCCAGGTAATAACAATTATTCCTATATAAATAAATAGTACTAATGCATAAGAAAGTGCAGTTGATACTTTTGAGGTTTTAATATATGTTGATACAAAAACACCTATAGAGCTTACAAATATTGTGTTAACTATGAAAAATATTATAAGCGCTAAAATATTACTTATCTTAACCACACCAATTATAGCTCCAATTGCATAAAGAGGCATTGTTGAAATTATAAGTATAATTACTCTAAGTGATGAAGCTGAAACTTTTCCTATAATTATTTGAAGTGGCGTTAATTTTGATGATAATAATATATCTAAAGTTTGCTTTTCTCTTTCTGAGCATATTGCTGTTGAACTTAATGCCGGAACTATGAAAAGCAATAATATCGCTTGTCCTAATGCCATTACAACATAGAATAGTTTTGATGACTCTAAATATAATCCATTTGAAAAGATTTCTTCATTTACTGAATTATAGTAAATCATTACTGCTATTGATAAAACTGCTATATAAGCAAATATCATTAAAGTAAATTTAATACTTCTAACTGATATCTTGCTTTCATTTCTTAAAACTGGATTCACTCTCATTTTTATGCCTCCTTTTCATCACTATCTGCTGTAATTTGAATAAATACATCTTCTAAGTTTCCAACAGCTCTGCTGTAATTCAATACTGGAATACCTTTTAATACTAGATGTTTTAAAAGATTTACTACATCCTCATCATTACCTATAACATTAGCTGTAATTTTATTTCCATCAATTTTTATATTATCTACATATGGTAACTCTTTTAGCAATTTAATTGCTTCTTCTTCCTTTGATAATACTGTAAATACTATAGGTGATGCCCCTGCCGCTCTTGTCATTATTTCATCTACAGTTCCTTGGCATACAATTACTCCATTTTTAATAATACCTATATTAGTACATACTTCTCCAAGTTCAGGTAGTATATGTGAAGAAACTATAATTGTTTTTCCCATTTCCTTTAAATTTCTTAGTATTCCCTTCATTTCATACCTAGCTCTAGGGTCCATTCCTGAAGCTGGCTCATCTAAAATTAAAAGATCTGGATTATGAACAAGACATCTTGCTAAACATAACCTTTGTTTCATCCCCCTTGATAACCCATCAACATATGCATCATATTTATCTTCTAAATTAACTAATCTAAGTAAATCCATAGATAACTCTCTAGCTTCTTTTCCTACAATTCCATATATTGAAGCATAAAATTCTAAATATTCAATTGCTTTTAAGTTATCATAAACTCCAAAAAAGTCTGGCATATAGCCAATTTTATCTTTTAATGCCTTATTATTTTTTATAGCATCTACTCCATCTACATAAACTTCTCCACTATCTGGTGATAAAAGTCCAGAGATAATTTTCATTGTTGTACTTTTTCCAGCACCATTTGGTCCTATAAAACCAAATATTTCACCTTTTTTTATTTCTAAATTTAACCCCTTTACTGCTTTAAAATTTCCATAGGATTTTTCAAGATTTTTTATAACTAACACTATTTCTCCACCCCTTTTATAGTTAATTTTGGAGCTGCATTATCTCTATTTTCGCTAGCTACAACTTTTATTTTTATTATGTTATCTAAACTATAGCTTCCATCATTTATTACTTTATAACTTCCTGATGTTAATTTAAACTCTTCATACTTATTAGTATTATAATTGTAAATATAATACTCTCCATTAAGTCCATATTGATAACCCCATTGATCTGTACATGCATCAATATTTATTTCTTTTATATTTACATTATCATCAATTTTATAATCTAATACAACTTCACCTTCACCATAAATATAACCGTTATAATAATCGTAATTCACTCTATTGTCTAATTCACTTACTGTATAATCAAAATATCCTTCTGGGAAACTAAGATTTCCACTTTCATCTTTAAAATCTATATTTGCTTCTTGTATTACTGCTGTTAAATTGTAATTTGAAATTGATTTACTTTCTAAATTTAAACTATAATCTACTGGTAAGTCTGTAATTGCAATAATTTTTGTTGTAGTTCCTACGTAACCTGTATCTCCTAATAAAGTAAGCAAGGATGCATATCTTCTTACATTCTTAAACTTAGGATCTTTTGGATCTATTTCATCATCCCATCTTGATTGATAATATTCATCATTTAAAGAACTTGCATAACCTTGAATTCCAAAAGAACCTTTACTTACTAAATCAGTAATTGAAATTTCTTCACCTTTAGCTACTTCTCCTAAATCCCAAACTGTTTTTCCTGAAACTATTACAAGTTTTTTAATATCTGCATCTAAATTATTTTTAATAGTGCCTTCTAAATTTCCATTCTTAATCTTTAAAGTATTTTCTAATTTAGGCATTACAATTTCTTTTCCTGATACTTCAAATTTATTTACATTTGCCACATTATTATTAGCAACTGTAAAATAAGAATTATCATTTGTATATGTTGTTTTAACTCTTAAAGTTTTAGCATCATAATCTGTATCACCATAATAGTAGTAATCATCAGACATATATTGCATTTTTAAATCTTCTTCTTTTTCTATTTTTATATTTCCTTTATTTTTACTTGCTATACCTATATAGCTGTTTATTTGACCTCTTCCCTCTTCATCAACAGATATAATATTTGCACTATTTACTATAACATCTTTTATTTTCATTTTGCTTCCTAATAAATAGATAATTACTGTAAATACAATTGCAGTTGCAGGTATAAGTACCCATGTTAAATCTCTTTTTTTCATTTTCTTTAATATAAGATATATAACTATTCCAACTAAAATTGCATAAACTCCAAGTACTATTGCTAAAGTTAAAGTACTTACTGTATTCTCTACTGGGATACTACCTAATATATTGCTTATTTCATATGTTGCTGAAGAATATCCACCTTGGTAATTTTCTTCATATATTTTATCAAAAGTTTCTATTAACATATCTTGTAACATAATAGCTGCATCATCAGATGAAATAAATGGTTCTAAACCTAAATCAAAGGCAGTTATTAAAATTTTCCCTGCTCCTCTATCTAAAGAATATACTAATTTATTTTCATCACTATTAACTGTAACTGTTGAATTCTCTAAAATAATTTGTGATAATATTAAATTTAAGCTTTCTGAACCAGTTTTAACATTTTGCTGGCTAGTTCCATTTGAAGATATATTTAAAAAACTTTTATTTATATTATTAATTGTTTTACTTTCATTAGCACCTGCACCTATTAATAATGTTCCACCTGCATTAACCCAATTATTTAATGCGCTATACTGTTTGTCATTTAAATTAGCCATATTGTAATTATTGATTATTATTACATCTAATCCATCTATGTTTAATCCATTTTCATCTAACATACCTTCAGTTAGATTAACACAATTCATTTTTCCTGTATTTGAATAATTAGAATCAAAGTATGTTATATTTCCTAGGTGTCCTAATGCTGTAGGATCATCTGTTAATAAACCAGTAAAAGCATTTCCTTCATTAATTCTTCCTGATGAAATTAGCAATTTTTTTTCATATAATACTTTTTCGTTTTCTATTATACAAACAGCTCCATTACTATTTCCCTCTAAAAATTTTACTGGTATTGTTACACTTATGTTTTCCCCTTTACTTGCACTTACTTCTTTGGAATAAGCATTATAACCACCACTAGAATCACTTGTAACCCTTACCTCTACTTCTCCATTAAAGTCTTTCTCTAAACTATTTATTTGTACAGTAACTGGCATATATTTTAGAGCTTTATATCTGCCATCTATACCATAACTTATATTTAAGTCATACTTAACATCATTTTTACTTGCACTTACTTTTGCATTTGGAATGAGTAAACTCAAAATAAAAATACTTAAAATCGTAGTAAATATTCTTTTACTTATTGTTTTCTTCATTAATCTTCCCCCTATTTTACATTATTTTCCCTATCCACTATACTATCATATTTTATCCTACTTATTTTCAAATTTCTTATATTTTACCTTAATAATTTCTTACAAATTCCTTAAAAGATTATTTTTATAATTAAACATAAAACTTATTAATAAAAAAAATCGCTACAAAGTCTACTATTTGTAACGATTTTTAACTATTATTAAGCTTTTTAAATTTTCCTATTTAAGTTTAATTATATATAAATAAAAAGAGTTATTTTTATTTTCCATAACTCCATAAAAAAAGGAATCCAAACTTGAATTCCTTTTTTTATAAATAATCTTATTGGAGGCGCCACCCAGATTTGAACTGGGGAATAAAGGTTTTGCAGACCTCTGCCTTACCACTTGGCTATAGCGCCTTATATTTTTATTATATACATCTTATCTTAAAATGTCTACACTTTTTTAAATTTTTATATATCTAAGTTTTTAATACAAAGGAACCATAAATATTATCCTTTGTATTATCACTCTATTGTTAAAAGAAAAGATATGAGAATTTTATTTTCTCATACCCATATTATTTTAATATTAGTTTTATTTTTATACTCTTTCCTTACATACTACTGGTAAATTTATTGTCTTATAATAACTTACCATTCTAATAAGCACTATAATCACTAATGTTATGAATTGTGCTGATTCTATTCCAATTATAGGATATATGAACCAAAGTAAAGTTACCCCTATAATTCCTGCAACACAATAAATATCATTTTTAAAAATTTGTGGTTTTCTATTAGTTATTATGTCTCTTAAAACTCCACCACCAACGCCAGTAATACTAGCTGCAAATATAAATAACATAAAATTATAATTACTATTAATTGCTTTAACAGCTGCTGATACGAAAAATGCAGCTAGTCCAATTGCATCGATGAACGCAAATAAATTCTTATACTTTAACTGGCCCTTTAAAACTATAGCTAATAAAGTTCCCGCAATAATAAAGGGAATTGTCATATAACTTGTAAAAAATACTGGTATACCTACATTAGTAACAATATCCCTAAGTACTCCTCCACCCATAGCTGTAATTATAGCTATTATATATATTCCAAAAACGTCAAACTCTTCTTCAATAGCAACTATTGCTCCTGATACGGCAAAAGCTAAAACCCCAATATACTCTAAAATTGTAATGTAGTCCAAAAAAATCCCCCTTATTCATTAATATATAAAGACTAATTATTAAAATAATTGCGCCTCTGTCTTTTTACCTGAAAGATTCTCTTACTACATTTAAGATTGCTTCGTCGGTGCCTTATATGGGCTTTCCAGAGTTTTCTCAAAATTTGGTCCTTTTGCCTGAGAGTTTGCCGCACTTTCCCCTTCGGCTCTGTATTTACACAGTATCTCCCAAATTTCTCAACGAAATACTCGTAAATTATAATATATCCATTATAGTAATTCAATATCTATAATGGATATACTTCTATATTTTTATTTTTTTATTGTAGATTTATTAATTCCTTTATGTCTAATACTCTATCAGCACCTAAAATATATTTTGCAATATTAAATAGCTCTTTATCCTCCGTAACTAAATTTATATCATCATTAATATAACAAGCATATAACTGTAATAAATCATTTTGAGATAAGTTATTACTATTAAATTTATCCTTAGTCTTATAATCAAATATCATATAAAACCCACTTATATTTTCCTTTTCAACATCTATACTATATGGTAATAAATTGCAAAATCTCTCACTTAAAACTTCTTTTCTTCTATACTCTTTTGTTTCTTTTATAGATAATTCATTTAATACTTCCCTTAATATAAGTACCTTATTTTCTTTTAGTAATTTATCTAAACTTTGATCATCCTTATCCCAAAGCTTAATTATTATATTAGTATCTAATATATATTTTTTCATTTGTCCTTCTCCTTTTATAACATAATCATTTTAATTATAATTAAATATCTCCAAATATAAAATATAATTAAATTCATTTCATATTTCTTTTAAATCATTACTAGTAATTGATATCCTAAGTCAATATATAATATTAATTTTTTATTTTTATTTGAACAATCTCAAGATTAATTTAAAATAATAACTAAAAAAATAATAAGGTAACTCTAATTAATTACTAAGAGTTACCTTTAAATATTAATTATTATGCACAATAATTTGTTTTTTTATCTACTTCTGAATAATAGTTTATTATATTTATTATAAAATTTCTTGTATCAAAATTTAATTTTTTTGTGCTTGAAATCTCTTTGACTGAAAATTGTTTTGTAAAAAAACTATATGCTAATTCAGTTAAAAATCTTGATGTACTTACTATTCTTGAATCATTTAATAATTCTTTAAACATTATATTTGTTCCTACTATATATTCCTTAGCCACTGTATAAACTTCGTTAATGCTTAATAATTTTAATACTATATATAAATCTTTATTTAATTTTCCCATAAAATTTTGAACTACTTCAACATAATTTTTTTCATGATATGAATCTACAAACTGTAATCCTTTTTCCATATTAAATCACCTCTATAAATATTTTAATTAATCAATTTGTCAATTGGGTTACAATCTTCTTAATTTATTCTTAAATATTATTAACTTTTTTATTAACATAATAAATCTTCCCCTTTTTATTTTACTGTATAAATCACTCATTGTAAATGTTTACTTAATCTTTCAAGTAGAACTCTATTTCCTAATTAACAATATTAATTTGAAAATAGAGTTCTAACACATTTTTATTTTTTAAACTTTAATCCAAACTTATCTTTTAATCTTGTCCATATATTTGAATCATAATCATCATCTTCTTCATCTATATAATATTGATCTCTTTCTTTATATTCCTCTTTTGAATTATTAAATTCATAGCTTTCTTCTTGTTTATTATCAAAAATATTTTCTTTTTCTATATTTTGAATTTTAAACTCATTATCCTTTGACAACTTAATATTCAGACCTAATACATATATAGAACTTTCTAACATATATAGTTTTTCTGTAGTATTGCAATATAAACCTTCAACTAGCTTATAACTTTCCTTATCTCTTTCTTTAACCCACCCTTTTAAAGTTATGCTTTCTTCTCCTTGTTTTATATCTTTAATAGAATATACTCCATCGAAAACTTTATATGAAATACTCTTAATTTTATCTATTATTCTACCTCTTAAAATTGTATCTAATCCATTGAATAAATTTTTATTATCTATTATTTTCATTGAAACTGTTTCTTTTTCCTGCTGATATATAGGATATTCTTTTTCTTGTATTAACATAATTAATAACTTTACTTCATTAACATCAGAATAATAAAACTCATTTATTACTTTACTTTTTTCAAGTAATTCTTCTAATTTATTATAAAAATATCCTAAGTACAACAACAATATTTTTTCTTCATTTGTTATATTAGCTTCTATAAACTCTATCTCACCTAATATTTCATTTAAAATTTCTATAGACTGATAATTTTTATTTTCTATAAATACTGATTTTAAATTTTCTATTAATATTAACTTATCTTTAGTCTCTTCTTCCTCTTCAATAGTATTTACTACTAATTCTTCAGTTGCTATTTCATTAATATTCTGTTTTTCTTCATAATTCGTTACTTCATTCATAATTTTATTTATAGATTCTTCTATAGATTTACCATCATCTATAGCCTTATTCTTATCTATGTATTTATCTTCATCTATCTCAACAATCTCTATAGCAATATTATTCTCCTTTTCATCGCTTCTTATAAAACTTTTATTCTTTTTTTCTTCTAATACATTATCAACTCTATCTATAATAGAATCATTAATATCTTTTTTTAATTCTCTTAGTTCTATTTTTATTTTTTCTATTTCTTCATTAGCCAATTTTAATTTTAGTTTTTGATTCTCTATTTGAATTTCTTTTTCTTCAATTACTTTTAATAACTCTCTTTTATTCATTACTTTTTCATCTAATTTAAACTTTTCTCTCTCCATACTTTATCCTACTATCTTCTTTTAGATTAATATATTTATAAATACATTATACCACTAAACTATACTATTTAAAGTTACAAAATAGTTACACTCAGCTTATCTTCTTATCATTTAACCTCTTATATTAATTTTTCAAAAGCTATTCTTTCACTTCCATCTTCTAAATATATTATTCCACAATATTTAAAAGTATTTTTCTCAAGTAACTTTTGCATAGAAATATTATCTTTATGGGTATCTATTTTTATACTATTTACTCCATTTTCTTTACATAAACCTTCTACTTCTTTAATTATAGCTGATGCAATTCCTTTACCTTTAGCTTTTTCACTAACAGCAATTCTATGTATAACAGCATAATCCCCATTATTTAACCATTGTCCATTATATATATTTTTATATGTTTCATCCTCTTCAAATGAAACCATCGCTGTTGCTAATATCTTATTTTCACTTTCTAATACATAACTACTATTATTTTTGATATCAGTATATATAGTATCACTATTTGGATAACCATCTTGCCATTGATTTATTATATTTTTCTTAAAATATTCCTTTGCCTCATTTATTATCTTCATTACATTATTTATATCTTCTATAGTTGTCTTTCTAAAATTCATATGTACTCCTCGATAAATGGTATTAATTTTTTACTATATATTTACTATTTAATTATATAACAAAAGAGGGATAAAAGTATCCCCCGTACATAAATTTTAAAATAAAAGCTTTTTTAAACTATTATTAATTCCTTGTAACATATTAGGTACTATCCTAGATATATTTGGTAAAAATATAGAAACTATAAATCCTATACCACAAGCAACAAAAACAGTGTATTCCCTAGCTATTTGTCCTGTATAAATTCGATAGCCATGAATAGCTGAAATAGCAATAGCTCCAAATATTATTACCTTTGATACTATCCAAGATGAAATGCTTATTATTCTACATATAAAAATTAATATCGATAATAGTACTATTATTGGTAACACTAATATTTTTATTGGTATCAATAATAAACCTAAAATCCCATCAGAGTCTTTTTCTTTTTTGACTACAATATTTTTATTTATTTCTTTATTGTTATAACTTCTATCTCTAGAATCATATTCTTTATTATTTTTGCTTACACTACTTCTTTTAGCTGAGTTATTATTTTTATTATTCTTTCTACTCTTATAATTAGTTTTTTTCTTTATCTTTTTTATAATTTTTTCTTCGAAATCTTCATCTTCATCATCAAAAAATTCATCACATTCTTCAAAATCTTCCTTTGATTTAAATATAACTCTTTCTTCCTCAGTCTCATTATCTTGGATTAAAGACTCTTTCACTATTTCTTCTCTGCTAATTAAGACAGTAGCAGCATAACTATTTTCTATATTTTGATTTTCAAGTTTAACTTCTTCTTTATTTACTGATATATCAACTGGTTTTTCTTCAATTTTATTTTTCTTAAATAGAGAACTTACTTCTTCATCAAATATTTCTTTCTTTTGATCTTGTAATATACTTCCTTCATACTTTAATGCATCATATGCTTCTTTAAACAAATCTAGGAATTTTTTTAATCTTTTTTCATCTTTTACTTCTTCTTTAAATATTTCAACTTGCCTATTATAAGCTTCTTTAATCTCTTCTTGAGTTGCATTTTTCTCAATACCTAAAACTTTATAGTAATTCATTTCCTCTCCTCCTATCCTTGCCTATTTATATATTGTTTATTACTTATATATAAATCTCCATATTTTATACACATTACTGATTATATCAATTTTATTATAAACCCTCAAATAGTACATATATCCAAAAAATTTAAGTGAAAAAATAATTATGCAAAACCTTTCTTTTATTAATAGTTCATATCCATGCTTTTCGATTTTTCTAAACATTTTATTACATTTATTCTTTTTTTATTATATATATCTATATTATGGTTGATTTCTACTTTTTAGATGTATATAATATATATCAAATAATAATTATTATTCCTTATATGTATAATATATTTTTTTAAATAGAAAATACTATATATATTAAATAAACGAGGTGAAGTTATGAGCAAAATATCAATAATTGGTGCAGGTGCAATTGGTGCTACAACAGCATTTGCCTTGCTACAAAAAGGAATAACACGAGAAATTGTAATTAATGATATAAATCAAGAAAAGGCTTTAGGGGAAGTTCTAGACTTAATGCATGGTAGTTCTTTATGTAGACCTTGTAATGTTACTTTAGGTACTTTAGAAGATACTAAAGATTCAGATATAATTA
>JAUMTV010000044.1:0-9892 GCA_030531025.1 Turicibacter sp. | reverse complement strand
CCTTGTAATGTTACTTTAGGTACTTTAGAAGATACTAAAGATTCAGATATAATTATAATAACTGCTGGCTCACCACAAAAACCTGGTGAAACTAGATTAGATTTAGTAGATAAAAACTATGCAATATTTAAAAGCTTTATTCCAAAAATTGCACAACTAAGTCCAAATTCAATATTATTAGTTGTATCTAACCCTGTAGATGTTCTTTCATATATGACATATAAACTTTCTGGTTTCCCTAAAGAAAGAGTAATAGGTTCTGGTACTGTATTAGATACAGCAAGACTTAGAAGCTTACTTGGTAAATATTTTGGAATTGATGGAAGAAATGTAGAAGGTTATGTTCTAGGTGAACATGGTGATAGCGAATTTGTAACTTGGTCATCACTTATGATTGGTAGCATACCTGTAAAAAGTTTTTCTGAACAAAATTCTATAGCTTGGGATAAGGAAACTGAAACTGTTATAGCTGAAGACGTTAAGAACTGTGCTTATGAAGTTATTAAAAGAAAAGGTGCTACTGCTTTTGCTGTTGCAATAGCTCTTGAAAGAATAGTTGAAGCTATTATTAGAGATGAAAAATCTATTTTAACTGTTTCAACTTTATTAAATGACTATTATGGTGTTAATGATGCTTATTTAAGCGTTCCTACTATTCTTGGAAGAAACGGTATAGAGAAAGTTTTAAATATTCAATTATCACCTACTGAGCAAGAAAAGTTTGTATCATCAGCTAATTTAATGAAACAATATATAGATAGAATTAATGATAAATAAAATCAATAAAAAACTGTATCAGATTTTGATACAGTTTTTTATTAAATTAAGTTATTATAAAAATTTTAAGATAATGCTTTTTTTAAATCACTAAATAAATTTTATAGAACCCTTCTAGCTCGTCCAATTGAACTCCATGGAACATTAGTTATTCTTATAGTCTTCCCATGATTTGGCGATTCTATCCATTGCCCATTTCCTATATACATACCAACATGTCCTAAATTACTATAGAATAATAAATCTCCTGGTTGTACATCATCTAATGCTACTTCTACCCCGCTTTTTATTTGATCATAAGTTGTTCTTCCAATACTTATATTAGCTTTGCTAAATCCCCATTGCATAAATCCAGAACAATCGAACATTCTTAATCCACTATCAACATATTGATATAAAGTATCATACTTACCTGCTGAAGCATAATCTGGGAATATATTTTTTAATGTTTGTATTGATACACTAGTAACTAATTCTCCTGAACCACCATAAGCATATGGAGATCCAATATGAGATTTTAATTCCTCTAATACAATGCTATATGCATTAGAAACAGACGGATTACTGTTATTGGCTACATTATTACTATCACTTTCACCAGATATTTTTATATAATCTACACTAACATAACCTACTGACCCTTTAAAATTAATTTTATACCAGCTTCCTTCTTTTCCAGTTATATTAACATTTTCATTGTTTAATAAATATCCTAGTACTACCGCACTTGAAGAAGGTTGCTTTCTTACTCTTAGATTAGAAGAAACATTTGTAACAACTCCTACAGCATTCATTGTTTCTGAAGAATCAGAATTTCCTGTATTATTATTTCCTGTATTATTATTTTCTGTGTTATTTGTTGAATCTCCATTAGTTGTGATATATTCTTTACTTACATAACCATATCCATTGTTATATTTTATTTTATACCATTCTCCTTCTAATCCAACTATAGTTACTTTAGCATTATTAGTAAGATATCCTAATATTGATGAACTTGTAGACGCTCCACTTCTTACTCTTAAATTAGTAGATACATTATAAACTTTACCTTGCGTTTCTGAATAATCAGAATTTCCTGTGTTATTACTTCCTGTATTATTGCTTTCTGTGTTATTAGTTGAAGATCCATTAGTTGTGATATATTCTTTACTTACATAACCATATCCATTGTTATATTGTATCTTATACCATTCTCCTTCTGATCCAACTATAGTTACTTCAGTATTGTTAGTAAGATATCCTAATATTGATGAACTTGTAGACGCTCCACTTCTTACTCTTAAATTGGTAGATACGTTATAAACCTTACCTTTTGTTAATATTGCTGAAGATGACGCAACCTCACTTACATAATCTCCATGAACATAACCAGTTATTCCGTTGTACTTAATTTGATACCAACTTCCACTTTTAGAAATAATGTCAAATGTACTACCATTCATCATAGTTCCTAACACTGATGAGCTTGTACTTGCTGACTCTCTAATTCTTAAAGTTGAAGTTACATTTATAACTTGTCCTTTGCTTATGGATGCTACTTCCAATCCACTATTTATTTCTGTAGCACTAGCTGGTATAGTTTTAACAGATAAAATAGTTCCAACAACACCAGAAATAGCAATTATCTTTTTCAGCTTTTTTCTCTGCATTTTTTCTTTACATCCCCTGCCTATTTAAAAATATATTTTAACATAATAAATTATATATTTTTTCACTTTAATTTGCCATATTTTTTAGCATATTATTCTTATTTTTTATTATTTTAAACAAATTAAACTCTCTTTGCTAAAACATATCTTCTTAATCCACCATATTTTAACTTATCTTGTTTAATTTCATAACCTAAACTCTTAAATGTATTTACACTAAACTCATTATATGGTGATGCTGTAGCACATAATATCTTAGTATCTTCTTTTACAGCAATTTTCTCCAATTCTTCACATATTATTTTTTGAAGCTTATTTCCTCTATACGCTTCCTTGACTACAGTAGATTCTATTTGTCCTACCTTTAATAATTCTTCATTATCTAATCCTATGTCATAGCCATAGTTAGATTTATCATAACCCTTTTTAGCATAAACTCCCATTGCAATAAGCTCGTCATCTTCTGTAACACATCCAAGTATCTTTCCATTTTTCTTTATATATTCTTCAAACTCTTCTCTTTCTGTATCAGCATATAACTCTTTATTTTCAAGTCCATCTATTATTATTTTTTGTAATTCCATAATTTTATCTAAATAAGATATAGTTAATTCTTTTAATTCCGCTTTAACTTCTACTTCATCTTTTCTTTTTAATCTTAATCTAATATTCAAATCTATACCTCCAAACTTTTCTTCTGCCTAATAAAAATTTTAATTTTTATATCTCTAAATTACAACATTATTTTCTTATAAATTCTAATATACCTTTAATCATAAATGCAACTCCAACAAAAAATTTAAGCTGCCCCTTTATGAGACAGCTTACTTTACTAAAAAATACTGTGTATTAAATTCATTATAAATCCTGTATGTTCATTAAAAATATTTATACCTATAAGAATAAGAATAATTCCACCTATAAGTTCAGCATAATCTTTAAATACTCCACCAATTTTCTTACCTGCAATAACACCAATAAAACAGACTATAAATGTTATTAATCCAATAATTAATGATGAAGAAACTATGTTAACATTTAAAAATGCAAAACTTACTCCAATAGCTAAAGCATCTATGCTTGTAGCAATAGCAAGAGTAGTTAATTCCTTATTTGATAACTCACTTTTACTTTTTTCTTCCTCTTCTAAAGTAGTACTTGCTTCATTTGCAGCTTCTTCTTTTTCAGTAATTACTTCTTTACGATTCTCATAAAACTCATAAATCATCTTACCACCTAAAATTGATAGTAATATTAAAGCAATCCAATGATCTATAGCTTTTATATATCCTTGAAAGCTTATTCCTAACATCCATCCAATTAATGGCATTACTGCTTGAAAAACTCCAAAGAATAAAGCTATTCTTATAGCTATTCCTTTAGTTAAATTTTTCAAAGTCATTCCTTTGGTAACTGATACAGCAAATGCATCCATTGATAAAGCAATTGCTGTAAGTACAATTGTAATAATGTTCATAATCATTCTCCTCACTTATTATTTTCTCTTATTTTTTTACTTATATACAAAAAAATAACGAGATTCATGGATGCAAAAAAGCATCCATGAGTCTCGTTATTTAAGATTAAGCCAGATTTCATTCAAAATCATTATGTTGACCTAACCACATTTACATGCTAACTACTCCCTCACAGGACTAATACATTATACTATTATATTATTTATGTGTCAATCATTTCTTATATCCTATTTCTTTTTAAATACTTTCCATACCCCTTTTTTCCTACAAACTCTCCATCTTTAGAAATTATCTTTCCTCTTAATATTGTAAATATAGGGTATCCCTTAAGGCTAAATCCTTCATAAGCTGTATAATCTACATTAGAATGAAGTTTATCAGTAGTCAAAGTAACCTCCTTATTAGGATCTATTATGGTAATATCGGCATCACTACCAACTGCTATCGTTCCCTTTTTAGGATATAGTCCAAATATCTTAGCTGGATTTGTACAACATACCTCTACAAATTTATTTATACTTATTCTTTTTTTCATTACACCCTCAGAGAAAATTAATGCCATTCTCTCTTCAACTCCAGGTGCACCATTAGGACATTTAGTAAAATCTGATTTTCCTAACTGTTTATCTCTATTAAATGAAAATGGACAATGGTCTGTTGCTATAGTTTGTATATATCCATCATAAATCCCTTTCCATAAAGCTTCACAGTTCTCAGAACTTCTAAGAGGTGGACTCATTATATATTTTAACCCTTCATTATTTTCTAATTCATATTTACTTTCATCTAGCAATAAATACTGAGGGCATGTTTCTGCATAAACATTTTGTCCACTTTCTCTTGCTTTTCTTATATAATCTAATCCATCTTTTGTTGATAAATGAACAACATATAATCCTTCATAATTAGCAATTTTAGCTAACTTAATCATTCTATTTACAGCTTCCCCCTCTGCTTCTACTGGCCTGCTTAAACAATGATATTTAGGGCTTTTCAATCCTTTATCTATTAACTTCTTTCTTAAATACTGAATACTTCCATGATTTTCACAATGTATTGTTGTTATTCCACCTAATTCTTTTAATCTTTCAAAAACACTTATCACCTTATCATCATCTATTTTATAATCATAAGTTAAATATCCCTTAAAGCTTTGGATTCCACACTCATCAATAATTTCCTTCATTTCATCTAATATTTCATCATTAACATGCTGTATAACTCCATGGAATCCATAATCTACTACAGCATTATTATCTGCATATTCATGGTATACATTAACCTGATGTTTTAAATCACATCCTTCTGGCCCAAATCCCATATGATCAACAATACTTGTTGTCCCTCCACAAGCAGCTGCAATAGTTCCAGTATAAAAATCATCATTAGCAACAGTCTTACCTACATGTAAATTAAAATGAGTGTGTATATCTATTCCACCTGGAATAACATACTTTCCATTAGCATCAATTGTTTCATCTGCTACTCTAGTAATATTTAAGCCTATTTCCTTTATAATTTCATTTTCAATAAAAATATCACCAATATATTTATCACTAGCAGTAACTATAACTCCATTTTTTATTAATAATGACATTTAATATAACCTCTCTTTTTTATATCTATTCTATATAAAAACTCTTCTATATCATTAGCTTATATTCCTTGTATAGATATAATATAAATACTTTTATACACCTTTAATAGTAAACTCGAAACTCATATCCTTATTGGAAGGTATTAAATATTCATCATGCGGCATAGAACCCCAGCTATCATCTCCTCCAACACCTATATTTTTTAATGATGCTCTTAGAATAGTATGATAAACTGGTGGTAACTCATAGTGATGATATGCATTTTCTAACTCATGTGGAGTATATGGAAGTGCACTAAATTCAAAGTTGTTACCAGTTATCATCAATCCATTGCCTGTATTATCAGTAACCTTAGCCCATTTTAAATCAGTTTTGTTGCCACACTCCTGTGGAATAACATATTTTGATACATTGTCAATTACCTTATTTTTATGAACACCTAATCTTGCACCCTTGTTTCTATCAGAATAATTTTCTTCAATACCTCTACCAAACCAAGTCAAGTTATTATAAGCACAAGGAATTTTAATCATCATCCCGAAATCCAACATATTAGGTAATCCTTCTACTGCCTTATAATCCATTTTTACCTTTATACTTCCATCTCCTAATGTGGTATATGTTACATCACATTTACTTTCTGGAGTTGTTGGTAATGCATATGTGTAAGTTATACTTGCTTTATATTCATCATAAGAAATTTTTATATCTATAGCTTTAGCATAAAGACTCGCAACTTTCCATGCTGCACATTTAAATGCCATTGAATTTCCTCTGTCATTATCAGTTGGTGCATGCCAGAAGTTTGGCTTAGGAATTTCATTAATATATTCTCTTCCATTAAACTTATAAGATATTAATCCACCATAATTCTTTGAATAAATTACTTCAAAATTTCTTCCTCTTACTCCAAAGTTAACATCACAATCATTTACAATTATTTTTTCATTATATTCTTTATTATTATCTGAAATTTCATAATAATCTTGTCCAAAAGCTACTTCATGACCTTTTTTTGCCCATAAAGTATTCTCCTTCAATACAGCTTTTACATCTATTGTATAATTACCTGAATTACTCTTTTTAGATATTGGTAGATTTATCTCTATTTCACTACCAGCTTCAAGGGATATATTTAACTTTCCATATTCTATAACATTTCCTTCTCTTAAATACTCCCAAAGAATATCATATTGATCCAAATTTATAAATAAATTATCATTTTTTATTCTTACAGAATTGAAATTAACATCTATCTTTATATTTTGGTAGTTAAACTTTACTTCTTGCATCTTTGGTGATTCTTTTCTCTCAGCATAAATAATACCATTCATACAGAAATTATAATCTGTAGGTCTATCTCCAAAATCACCACCATAGGCTAAATAGTCTTTTCCATAAATATCTTTAGTCATTAGTCCTTGATCAATAAAATCCCAAATAAATCCCCCTTGATACATTTGATACTTGTCTTCAAGCTCTATATATTTATGCATTGCACCATTAGAATTTCCCATAGCATGAGTATATTCACATAACATAAATGGCTTTTCTGGATTATTATTTAAATATTCTTCAATATCCTTCACTTTTGCATACATTCTACTTTCCATATCAGAAGTATTATTGTATCTTCTATCATTAAATACTCCTTCATAATGTACTAATCTACTACTATCAGTATTTCTAAAGTATTCAGACATTAAATAAATATTTTCTCCACCAAATGATTCATTCCCACAAGACCAAATAACTATAGATGGATGATTTTTATCTCTTTCTAGCATAGATTTTGCTCTATCTAAAACACACTCTCTCCACTCCTTCTTTGAACCTGGAACAACACATTTCGGATCTATTTTCCCCATCTTTTGCCATGTACCATGACTTTCTAAGTTAGTTTCATCAATAACATAAAGTCCATACTCATCACATAATTCATAGAAATAGCTTTGATTTGGATAATGAGAAGTTCTAACTGCATTAATGTTATTCCTCTTCATTGTTTTAACATCCCAAAGCATTTCCTCCTTAGTAATATATCTTCCTGTATAACAACTAAACTCATGTCTATTTACACCTTTAAAAACAATTCTTTTACCATTAATATGCATTATATTATTAATCATTTCAAAAGACCTAAATCCAACCTTTTGTTGTATAACTTCAATTATATTATTATTTTTATCTAAGACCTCTATTAGCAAGTTATAAAGATTTGGCTCTTCTGCACTCCATAGCTTTATATCCGTTAACTCTTCCTTTATACTTAATTTATTACCTTCAATACTTTGAGTTTTCTCTAAAATTTTATTATTACTATTATCTATTAAAGTAAATTTAAGAGCTGAATCTAAATTTCCTTCAATTTTTAAGTCAACATCTAGCTCACATTTTTTATAATTATCTTTAAGATTTGTATGAACAAAAATATCATTTATATGAGTTTCTGGCTTTGTATATAAATACACATCTCTAAATATTCCTGAAAATCTCCAAAAATCCTGATCTTCTAACCAACTTCCACTACAAAACTTAACTACCATAACAGCTAATTTATTTTTTCCTACTTTATATAAATTGCTTAAATCAAAATCAGATGGCGTAAAGCTATCTTCACTATATCCGACAAATTTACCATTTAACCATATAAAGAAAGCGCTTTCAACTCCTTCAAAAAAAACATGTAATTGTTTACCAAAGAATTCTGAAGATATCTCAAATTCCTTTACATAACATCCAACTGGATTATATTTTTTAGGAACCAATGGAGGTACAATATCATCATGTCCATCCCAAGAATACATTGTATTTACATAATGTGGTTTATCATATCCTTGAAGCTGAATGTGTCCTGGAACCTTTATATTATCCCAACTCTCAACATTATAATCCTCTTCATAAAAATTATTAATTATTCCATCCAAGTTTTTACTATAATGAAATTTCCACTCTCCATTTAATAGTGTTTTAAAAGAAGAATTACCTTCTAATAACTCCTCTAAATTTCTATAGAATTTATGATCCGATTTAGCTTCTAGCCTATTAATTTCATAAATCTCTGAATTCTCTAAATAACTTAAATCAAATTTTCTCATTTCCCTTCCTCCATTTCTCTAATTACCTCTTATTTTTTATAATAATATTTTTACTTATCATCTATATTTTATCACGATATTTATCTTATAATCTAGTCATTTATTTAAAATTTATATATTTTGTTAATATTTTCAATATTATTGGATGTTTTTTAACTTACAATATATTAATTTGTATATATTGTAAGTTATCTGTTTATATTACTTCTTAATCTACTACCTCTTCCTTCTTTTCTTTTGTTGCATTATTTATTGCCTCATTAACCTCATCTAAAACTTCATCTAAAACTTTATCTAGTTCATCTACATCATTCTCTTCACCCTCCTCATTGCTCTCCCCGTAATTATTTCCATTGTTATTACCACAATAAATACCTTTTTTAATAGGTGCTATTAAAAAACCTGCTACCACTCCTGAAAAAAAACATGCTGCTCCTAATAGAATTTTTTCTTTTTTATTCATTTAACCCTACCTCCAATATAATTTGTTTGCTTAAACATATACATTAGTTATATGTTCAATATTTTAATAATATTATTTACTTATAATTATTTAATAATATATATACAAATTAAAACCCTATCAAATATTAAATAATTTGGAGTTGCCATACTTGTAGGAATTAAACTTCTATCATAATAACTACCTTCTGATGTATAAAACTCTATTTTTATATCTTTATTGTTATTTGGTATTAATGTTAAGGTTTTTTCACATACCTTAACATCAAATTTTAATTCTGATCTTTCACTTGTTTCTCCAGCTTCCCTATAATTAAATAATGGAACTAAATTTAACTTAGCCTCCTCACTACCATTCTCAATTTCATAGCATACAGCAACAGTATTATGTCCATACTCCATTGCTATACTTTTATTTATATAAACATCCTCAACCCTATATCTATATTCTGGAACCGTATCCAAAATGAACTGCTCTAAATACTGTTGTCCATTTTTTGAAGTTCCTATATATTACTGAGATGTTAAATCATACTCTCTATCTTTAATAATAATTTGCTCTTGCACTCTTGTAAGTATAAGTTTTCTATTTACAGGTGCATTTAATGAAGCTACTAAATATCCATGAAAAGCCTGTGAAGCTCCACCTGCAACAGTATGGTTAGCATATCCACCAATTCCATTACCAACTACCCATGATAATTCATTACCATCTTCTATTGTTTTCCACATTCCTCTTCCATACTTATACATATATTCTTCCCCTTCTTTTACTAAGTTATATTTTGATAATGAAATTATACATAAGTTTTTTTAACAAACAATAA
>JAUMTV010000314.1 GCA_030531025.1 Turicibacter sp. | reverse complement strand
ACTTGAATCTTGTTCTCTTGAAACGTTACCTCTTCATCTGTTGCTTGACGTACACTAGAACGGAAGGTAATAAACTTCCCTTTGTAACTCATCTTGATTGAACTTGCTCCTAAATCAACGTATACTGCATCACTGCTAACTTGTTCATGAGCTTGTTTCTTTTTAAATAACTGCTTTATCTTATCAATCCATTTGAACATTACTATGATTCCTCCATATATTGAGCATTTGCTCCTATTTCATTTACCTTAACATTATTAAGGTTCTATCCCTTATCTAAAGGGTACGTTTTGACACATTAAAAACCTCGATATTACCGTACTTTTTTAATTTATAAATGACGATAAAATCGGAATTTTATTGTAATGGTTAAACTCCTTCGATACAACTCTCGATAACATTTTACCCATACCTTGATTTTTGCCGAATTTATCGGCATTTTCTAAGGTTCTAAAAAACAACTTTCTTTGATGTTATCGAGATTTATTTCAATGATTGAGCTATTGGTGATAACAAAACACTGATTTCTTCACCATTTTCATCCTGTTCTCACCCACTAAACATTGTTTAGACTGCTATTTATATATCACCGTAGCACATCAGATGTATGACTTATACACACTTTTTGAACATCTCGTGTACCATCCATGTGTATCAGATGCACATTAAATGTATCAACTAAGCACATTTTTTACATATAAAAAGAGCCACTACACAAGCTCATGTTCCTTCAATGGTTCATACCTTAGCTCATATAATGACTCAATCTCCCTCAAGGGGGTAGTTTTCTGACCAAATGGGGGTAGTTTTCTGACCAAAATCACCCCCTAAAAATACGGTTTTTTCGGCATTTTTCGAGGTTTCCCTTATCTTAATATCTATACATAGTACTCCCCCCTCCTTTTAACACTTTCCCCCTATACACAACACTATTATTCCTCACACAACCGCTACGCTCTGTGTTCGTCAGCTTATGTTGTAACGCTTCAAGGCACTTCACTTCGTTCGTTTACTCCGCATTACAACAACGCACGATTAATTTTAAAATGTTAACCACGAGAACTCACCCGTATGGCTAGGATAGAGCGAACGTAGTGAGTGATAAATCCGTATGCCTAGGGTTAGTGTCGAGTGTAAGGTAGAGCTTTGCTCGTACCGCACCCTTTACTCAACAAATAGCGATTGCATAATCTGATTGATTTCTTCCTTTTGCGAGATACTTGTAACTACATGAGGATTAAATACAAAACGTTGTTT
>JAUMTV010000043.1 GCA_030531025.1 Turicibacter sp. | reverse complement strand
TTCAGAATCATACTCAGTTTCTAGTCCTTTTTAAGTTCAAGGCCAACTATAGTCCGGGGGTCACCTAACGATTTCTGAAAGAAATCTAATTCCCCACTATTAGGGCTTGGGTCACCTACCATTTTCGAAGAAAATGTATCTACCGCTAGTAGGGCTTAAATTTTCTATGAAGAAAATTTATCTGGATTTATATAGTTTTAGAAAGATATCTTTTGATGTAACTCAGTAGAGATAAGATTAAATTTAATCTATGTCGTGCAATCTAATGGTGTTAGGATTTTTCATATTATTAGAGATGAAGAGCATTTTGAAAAAAGTCATTTTTTATGATATGATAATGACTTATGGAAGTCGTTAGAATGGAGGAATTAAGATGTCAGCTTTACCAAATTGCCCTAAATGTAATTCAGAATATACATATGAAGATGGAAGTATGTTAGTTTGCCCAATGTGTGCTCATGAATGGAGTCCAGCAGCTGAGGCTGAAGCAGCTGAAGCAAACGTGATTCGTGATGCGAATGGAAACATTTTAGCAGACGGAGATACTGTTACAGTGATTAAAGATTTAAAAGTTAAAGGAAGCTCTTCCGCAATTAAGCAAGGAACTAAAGTTAAAGGAATTCGTTTAGTGTTTGATTCACCAAATGGTCATGATATTGATTGTAAAATTGATGGATTTGGAGCAATGAGTTTAAAATCTGAATTCGTTAAAAAAATCTAATTAAAAAGACGTTCGGTCATCGAACGTCTTTTTAATGAAAATCAAAGTTATATTGAGTCTATATAGTGATATTTCATAAAAAATACAGTTAAATATATGATAAAAATAACTAAATTACGTCGTTAAAGAGGTGAATATAATTAAGAAACTCAAATATTTTATTATCAGTCTATCGATGATTTTAATTTTTACGATACTATTTATCGGTATAAAAAATCAGGAATTAATGCATCAAATTCAAATCAGTACAATTAGTCAGGTTCAAAATGAGAATCATTCACTGAATTTATTAACGAAAAAGTTGAAGTCTCCTCTATTAAGTCAGTCAGATAAATTATTTATTTTAGGTTATATGAACTTAATAGAGGGAAATAAAGAGCTAGCAACTCAATATTTTGAGTACGTCACAGAAAAAAATAATAAAATAAATAGTGCGTATAGTTATAAAATCTTATCTGACTTAACATTTAATGTAGATAAAGACTTATCATTAGAATACGCAAAAAAAGCTTTTGAAATCATCCCTACATCTCGATATAAACATACTTATGATTTAATTGAAACGATTGTTAGTTCTGTTTTATTTGATTATGAACAAAAATTGTTGGCTATCTCTATTTTAGAGCAAGTAGTATCTGAGTCAAACTTAATGAGTGATGCAGAACAATTACGATATTTAAAGTTATTAGGTAATTTATATTACAATAATGAAAATTATACTGAAGCAATTGAAACAAATTTAAAAATAATCAGCTTATCTGATTGGATTCAAGATCCTTATAGTCAAGGAACCGCTTTGATTTATATTGCCACAGTGACACGACAAATCGGTGCATATGAGGCATCTGAGATATTATTAGAAAGTATTGAACTAGAGCGAGTAGAAGATATCAAACTTAGAAATGATTTAGAAGTTAAGCGACTGATTCCATTAGCGATTGTGAAGAATTATTTAGGAAAAATTGATGAATCAATTGAATTAATTCATCAATTAGATCATAAAAAACAGTTATCAGACGAAGAGTTAGAAATAATGAATTTCTATCAAACTTTTTTATTAGCAATATCCTATATTTATCAAAATCAAATGGAAGAAGCCCAAATTCAATTACAGGAATTATCTAATTATATAGATAGTGATTATTCTAGTTACTTTGTTAATGTCAAAAACATGTATTATTTCGTTAATGGTTTATTTTATAAACAGAATAAAAACTACGAAAAAGCAGCCGAAAATTTTGAATTAATATTACCTCATCTTGAGAATAAATCGAATCTTTTTAATAAAATACTATATTATGAGCAATTAATAGATGTTTATGGATTGTTAAATGATGTAGACAAGGAAACTAAATATAGTGAAGAACTTGTATTACTACAGAAAAAACAAAGTCAATTAATCTCAGATGAGTATTTACAATATATGAGTTATCGCTTTGATTATGATCGTGTGATTAATGAGCGTGTTTTGTTATCTTTTATTAACATTATAATAACTAGTTTATTAGGGATTACAGCCATTATATCAGGTAAAAAAATTCTTTATCCAGCTATCAGTCTATTTTGTAATCGCAAAAAGATTAGAAAATATTTAGAAAATGATAATTACTTTGTTGTCTATCAGCCGATTATTAATCCTAAGACTGCTGAGGTCATGGGGGCTGAAGCTTTACTTCGTCTAAAAATCGATGATCAATTAATTATGCCGAGTAAGAGTATTCACCAAATTGAATCATGTCAGATGATGGGAGAGGTGACGACTTGGATTTTGAAAAAAGTTTTAGATGATTATCCTCAAATCTTAGCATCAAATAAAAGGTCTCCTCATTTTTATATTTCACTGAATCTGACATTTAGAGAAATTGAAAATAATGAGTTTTGCGAGACAATTGCTCAGTCCTTGATTCATTCTAATGTGCCTAAACAAGCGATTTGTTTAGAAATTACAGAGAACATTCGAGGAAATGATGATTCAAAGACTAGGGCTCACATAAACTATTTAAAAAATATGGGGTTTAAAGTTGCACTTGATGATTTTGGAGTTGAATATTCAAACTTCTCTCTATTAGATAAATTTGATTTTGATTTGATTAAATTAGATAAATATTTCATAGACCATATTAATCAATCTTCTAATAAAGCTTTGATAGGCGTCATCTACTATTTATCTAAAACGAAGGATGTTACGATTGTCGTAGAGGGAGTTGAAAATGAAGCTCAACAAACAGTTATTAAAAGATTACCTTTAGATAAGGTTTATATCCAAGGATACTTTTATAGTAAACCTTTAGAACTAGTGGAGTTTCAACAATTTATTAAAAATAAAGACCATGAAATTTAAAAATAAAAAGCTATAACTACTTTAGTTATAGCTTTTTTAATAGTCACTTAGGTACAGACATTTATTCTTTGAATTAATGAAGGTGAATAAGAAGTAGACATTCAATCCATAAATAATAAACATACTTTTAGTGATACAATAAGGTAAAATGATAGGAGAAGGAGGCATTAAAAATGGGAAATGAAGAAAAATTTACGGGGAAATCAAAAGTATATGACTTATATCGACCATCTTACCCAAGTGAACTTTTGGATTGTTTAATAAAGGAGAGTTCACTTTTATCCACAAGTCGAATTGCTGACATAGGATCAGGTACAGGTATATTAACTAAACAATTACTTGAAAAAGGATTTACGGTGCTTGGCGTTGAACCAAATTCAGAAATGCGTCATATAGCAGAACAAAAATTAAAGTCTTATTCATTGTTTACTTCAGTAGCTGCAAACGCTGAGTCAACAATGATAGATTCTAATAGTATAGATTTAATCACAGTAGCTCAAGCTTTTCATTGGTTTGACATCCCACAGTTTAAGAAAGAGTGTCGTATAATTTTAAATGATAAAGGAAAAATCGCTTTAATTTCGAATAGTCGCGACTTAACAGATCCTTTGATTCAAGAAAATGAACAGATTTGTGCTCGTTATTGTCCGAATTTTAAAGGGTACAGCCAAGGAATTGAAGAAACACCCGAGATTTATTCACAGTTTTTTAAAAATGGAGAGTATGAAATTAAAGTTTTTAAAAATGACCAGCTGTATAATTTACAACACTACATTGGTCGTAATTTATCTTCTTCCTTTGCTCCAAAAGAAGGTGATGCGACGTATGAGTTGTTTATTGAAGCTTTAACAGCACAATTTCATCAATATGCGATAGATGGAGTATTAGTATTTCCGCTATTAACAAAATGTTATATTGGTAAAGTGAAGTAAGTAAATAAATGATGTTAGAATCATATTAATTTTTCTTTACAGATGCCAACAATAATATAAGATAACTCTTTGTTAGATAACTATATAAGTCCAGATAAATTTTCTTCATAGAAAATTTTTAAGCCCTAGCAAAGGAGGAGTAGATTTCTTTCAGAAATCGCTAGGTGACCCCCGGACGATAGGATGCCTTTATAAATAAAGGATATCAGTATTTTTGGTTTGACATCTTAGATGTAGAATACTTATCTGTTTATATATAGATGTCACATTTCTTATAAATCTTATCTAACTAAAGAATTTCTAAAATTAGAATTAATTGATGTGTTTAACATTATCTTTAACATAAAGACACCCTGACAGTAATTTTGTTAGGGTGTTTTTATGTTAAGGTATTTATTTTTCACTAGTCAATACTATTAAAGATTGAGTTAAACGACTAAAAGAAGTGAGATGAAAGGATTTTATTAGAAGTAATAAGTTGTGGATAAGTAAAATAAAGATATTTTTTTGATAAAAATTTTTAACTATTTATTTAAAGCCTGACGCTTTTATACTATAATCCATAAATAGAGCTAAGGACGAAAGGATGAGTCGAAAATGTCGTTACCAAAAGACTTTTTAGATAAAATGAAGACGTTACTTAATGAGGAGTATGAAGAGTTTATTAATAGTTATGAACAAGAGAAATCTCTTGGGTTACGTCTTAACACATTAAAAATTACTATTACACAATTTGAAGCTTTAAATCCATTTACATTAAGACCCATTCCATGGGTAAAGGAAGGATACTTTTATCAACAAGCTGACCGACCAGGGAAGCATCCTTACCATGAAGCGGGACTTTATTATATTCAAGAGCCAAGTGCGATGTCAGTTGGGACATTCGTTGAGGCTGTACCGGGGGAGAAAGTATTAGATTTATGTGCTGCTCCTGGTGGAAAAAGTACACATGTTGCTTCACAGTTGCAACAAGATGGTTTGTTAATCACGAATGAAATTTATCCACAGCGTGCTAAAATTCTCTCACAAAACATTGAGCGCATGGGGATAAAAAATGCAATTGTATTAAATGAAAGCCCACAGAAATTAGCAAAGCATTTCCCTGTCTATTTTGATCGTATCGTTGTTGATGCACCATGCTCAGGAGAAGGAATGTTTAGAAAAGATGAGGTCGCACAAGAAGAGTGGAGCTTAGAAAATGTCGAAATTTGCGCAAATCGTCAACAAGATATTTTAGAGGAAGCGGCAAAGATGTTAAAACCAGGGGGACGTATTGTCTATTCGACTTGTACATTTGCACCTGAAGAAAATGAACAAGCAATTGCCCAATTTATTAAATATCATCCAGAGTTTGAGATTGAGTCGATGAATGCCTATGAAGGGTTTAAACCTGGACGATTAGAATGGGCGAACGAAGACGTTGAAGGAATTGAAAAGACATATCGTTTATGGCCCCATCATATTCATGGGGAAGGTCACTATGTAGCCGTTTTAAGAAAAGTTGAAGAAGATGATTTTGAGGAACCAAAACGCCAATATGTTAAGCCATTAAAGGATAAGAAAAAACTTCAAGAATTTTTAACATTCGCAAAAGAGACATTAGTGGATGTTCCAAAAGGAGATTATGTGTTATTTGGAGATCAACTTTATGTCGTGCCTGAAGAGATGTTAACGTTTGAAGGGGTAAAAGTAGTTCGTGCAGGATGGCATTTAGGGACGATTAAGAAAAATCGTTTTGAACCATCACATGCATTAGCCTTATCATTAACTCCTCAAGAGGTGAAACATTCAGTTTCATTTGCGTCTAATAGTGAAGAGATTCATGCATATCTACGTGGAGAAACAATTCCTTTTGAAGGTGAAAAGGGGTGGTATTTAGTTTGTGTCGATGGATATTCACTTGGATGGGCTAAGCTTGCTAATAACATGTTAAAAAATCATTATCCAAAAGGATTACGCTGGAATTAATCAGATTTAAAAGCCACCTCAATGATAGAGTTGGCTGTTTATTTGAAAAATCTGATATCTATTTACAAAAAAATGAAATAAATATGGAAATTTATTGTAGTTTAAAAGATAGCATAATATAATAAAGTTGTAAAAATGAATACGGACTCGTATATGCCTGGTAATATGGACTGGGTGTTTCTACCTGCAAACCGTAAAAGTGCAGACTACGAGGCGCTGTTGGATGATTTTTTGATATATAATTTTTAATTATATATCTATTTTGGCAGCACCTCATTTTAAGATGAGGTGCTGCTTTTTTAATAACTACTTGGCCATAAGTAGGTAAACCTAGATAAAATTTATCTATATAAAATTTTTATCTGGGCACTAGTTAGCCTTGAATTAAAAAAGGCTTAGGAACTGAGGATAATCCTGCATAATGTAGATTATTTCTCTGTTTCTATACAGAAAAAGGAGTGTATGATGGAGATGAGTAACAAAGAACAAAATTTCAGTCAAACCAATTTAATTTATGGAGTCGATGATAATCCGACAGTTGGAAAGAAAGTTTTATTTGGCTTACAACATATTTTTGCAGCTTTTTCGGGAATTGTTGTCGTGCCACTTGTCATTTCGGGCGCATTAGGATTTGATAGTGCCATGACTACGTCATTAATTAGTGCATCAATTTTAGCAGCTGGGTTAGCAACTATTATTCAGGCTTATGGAGTAGGACCTGCTGGGGCTCGTGTGGCTTGTATTATGGGAACAGATTTTACGTTTGTTTCACCTGCTATTTCAGTAGGATCAACATTAGGAATGGCTGGTATTGTTGGAGCAACGATTTTAGGTTCATTATTTGAGATTATTTTAAGTTTCTTTATTAAACCATTAATGAAGCTATTTCCACCAATTGTAACAGGAACTGTTGTTTGTTTAATTGGGTTAACATTATTACCTGTTTCTATTGATTGGGCAGCTGGTGGAAGTGGTGCTGCTGATTATGGAAGTTTATTAAATGTTTCAATCGCAATGTTAGTTTTAGTTGTTACACTATTATTAAATCGTTATGGTAAAGGAATAATCAGTAGTGCTTCTATCTTAATTGGGATGATTGTTGGTTATGTTGTTTGTATTCCACTTGAGATGGTTGATTTTACATCAGTTACAGAGGCAAGTTGGTTTGCGATGCCTAATATTTTGGAATATGGAATCACTTTTGATTGGAAGGCTGTTTTAGCATTTATTCCTGCTTATTTCGTAACGACGATTGAAACAGTCGGATGTTTAAAAGCTATTGGAGAAACATCTGATGTTGAAATGACAGATAAAAAAATTGGGGCTGGAATTTTAGCTGATGGTTTTGGTAGTATTTGCGGTGGATTAGTGGGGTCATTCTCTAATACTTCATTTAGTCAAAATGTTGGTTTAATTTCTTTAACGAAAGTTGCAAGTAAGCACGTAGCAGTAATGGCAGGTATTTTACTTGTTTGTTTAGGATTATTCCCTAAGTTAGCAGGTGTGATTAATGGAATCCCACAACCAGTATTAGGCGGAGTTGGACTTGTGATGTTTGGTATGGTTGCTGCAGCTGGAATTAAGACATTAAGTCGTGTCGAGTTAACAGATCGTAATCTGTTAATTATTGCGACTTCAATGGCACTAGGTTTAGGTGTAACGTTCCGTCCAGATTTTATTTCGGGATTACCTGAAGCCTTACAAATGATTTTTGCATCAGGAATTTCAACAGGAACGATTGTTGCATTAGTTTTAAACTTAGTATTAAAAGAGACTAGAGAGAGTGAAGTAAAGTTAGAAAAAGTGGAGGTTGCTTAGGTGGAAGCTTTAAAACAACGAATTTTAAATGATGGAATGGCATTAAATGAGACAGTTCTAAAAGTAGATTCTTTTTTAAATCATGGGGTGGATGCCCACTTAATGTATAAGATTGGAACTGAGTTTAAGAAATATTTCGAAAATCATGGAGTGACTAAAATCTTTACGATTGAAAGTTCTGGAATTGCACCGACTGTTATGACGGCAATGCAAATGAATTTACCTATGGTGACATTAAAAAAACAATCATCTAAAGTTTTAAAAGATGAGGTGTATCAAACAACTGTGCATTCTTTTACAAAATCAACAGACTATGAATTAACCTTATCTAAGAAATACATCTCAGAAGATGATCATATTTTAATTATTGATGATTTCTTAGCCAATGGCGAAGCGGCTTTAGGTGCGATTCGCTTAGCTGAAGAAGCGGGGGCAAAGGTAGCGGGAATTGGAATTGTCATTGAAAAATCATTCCAACCAGGGCGTCAATTATTAATCGATAAAGGATATGACGTGTACTCTTTAGCACGTGTAAGTAAATTAGGTGAAGGAATCATTGAATTTATAGAAGAATAAAAGCAAAAGCGAGACTCTTTGAGTTCTCGCTTTTCTTATTTATATGATTACTTCTGATATAGGTAATCACGTGTGAGTGGAAGATTATTATTTACGCCTTTAGTGAACACAATTTGGTGAAGATCAATAACTCCATTATTAAATGAAGCAGCACAAGAACACAAATACATACGCCACATTCGAATAAATCGTTCGTCGAACATTTTACTAATTTCATCAAGGTGATCTTCGAAGTTTTTATACCAGTGTAGAAGTGTCATTTTATAATGTTGGCGTAAGTTTTCTACATCAATGACATGAAAATTATAATCGGCGGATAAGGAGATAATTTCACGAAGAGATGGAATCGTTCCACCAGGGAAAATATATTTGCGAATCCAAGCATCTCCTTCGCCTTCCTTAACACCACTAATATAATGAAGAACAAAAATTCCTCCAGGATTTAAGACAGCATGTACATTTTTTAAGAATAAATCATAATTTGGACGTCCGACATGTTCAATCATTCCAACACTCACAACTTTATCAAATGTCATGTTAGAATGTTCTAAATCTCGATAGTCCATCAATTTTACACTTAAGTAATCCTCAAGCTGTTCTTCTTTAATACGTTTTGAAAACTCATCAAATTGTTCTTGGCTAAGGGTTATCCCCAGTCCTTTAATTTTATATTTTTTAGCGGCGGTAATTAACAGGCATCCCCATCCACAACCGATATCAAGTAACGATTCACCTTCTTTTAGTTGAAGTTTTGCTAACAGATGATCAATTTTATTGAGCTGTGCTTGATGAAGATCGTCATCTTCATGTTTGAAATAAGCACATGAGTAACAAAGTGTATCATCTAACCATAATTTATAAAAATCATTTCCGATATCATAGTGAGAGGAAACTTCTTCTTTTTGTTTAGATTTTGTTGTTGAGTTATGAAAAAGTTTTGGAAGAGCCTTAAAATCAGTAGTAAAGTGGTCAATATGTCTTAAAATTGCGTCAAGAGCTGTATATAAATCACCTTCAATTTCAAGTTTTTTATCCATATAGGCTTCACCGAGCGCTAAAGACGTACTCGTTAATAAATCTTTTTGATTAATAGGTTCATTAATAAAGACTTTAAATACCGGTTCCCCTTCACCAACAACAAAAACTTCATCATCCCAAAACTTTACACTAAAAGGGACGCTATTAAAATTTTTGAGTAAGTTTTTAAGAACAATTTTATCAAATGCCATCAACTCAATCCTTTCCGAATTTCTAAATTAGTGAATTATTATTAGTATTTGACAAATAATTCATTTTTATAATAAATATTCTATGATTATCATAAATTTAGTGATTATCATAATTTAGAAGAGTCGATGAAAGACAGGATTAACCTTAGAGATCAAGATAGATCTCTTTTTATATTTATCTGAAAAAATTTAACAGTTATTTAACAATCTTATATAAAACTTAATAAATTATTAAAGTTGTTAACAAATTTTAACATTAGATTTATTAAAGATTAAAGTTGAGCTGTTATAGTTGAGGGTGTAGTCGAATTGTCATGAGGAGGAGTCCATATGGAACAACAGTCTATTCTGTCTACCCCAATAGTACTTGTAGACAAAGAACAATTGAAGAAAAAGAAGAAAGGAATAGTAATAAGAAAAATAGAACCATTTCTTTATTTAACTCCCGCTTTTGCACTTTTTACAATCTTTGTGTTTTATCCATTTATTAAAACGATTATTTTGAGTTTACATCAAACTAATTTAAGAGGAGAAATGAAATCATTTGTCGGGCTACAAAACTTTATTGAGTTATTCCAATCTCCTGAATTTTATAATTCAGTCATGGTTACATTCAAATTTGTTCTTTTAGTTGCTATCCCATCAGTTGTCATAGGCTTTATTTTAGCTTTATTAGCAAATAACAAATTAAAAGGAAATCGTGTGTATGAGTTAATGTTTTCATTACCGATGGCTATAGCTTCAGCACCGGCAGCTGCCATTTGGATGATGATTTTTCATCCGACGAATGGGATTTTAAACTTTATATTAAATCAAGAAATTGGTTGGTTAACGGATCCTAAATATGCTTTAGTTGCAGTGGCTGCCGTTACAACTTGGTTAAATCTAGGGCTTAATTTTATCTTTTTAACGACTGGACTTCATAATATTCCAGTTGAATTATTAGAAAGTTCATCTATTGATGGAGCAAGTTTCTTACACAAATTAAAACATATTATGCTTCCTATGATCTCACCACAGTTGTTTTTAGTCATTATTATGAATGTTATTAATGCCTTTCAAGCATTTGGACAGATTAAATTGTTAACACAAGGTGGGCCAGGTGATTCAACGAATGTTTTAGTTCACTCCATTTATCGTGAAGCTTTCTTTAATGGGCGATTTGAAATGGCTTGTACGCAAGCTATTGTTTTATTTTTGATTATGATGTGTATCACTTTATTACAATTTAAATTTGAAAAGAAAGGGGTTCATTATCAATAATGCAACTATCTAAAAAAAATAGAGTCATTTTAACGAGTATTAATTGTTTAGTTTGTTTCATGATTATTTGTCCCCTCTTATATGCCTTATCTTTAAGTTTTATGTCACAAGGTGAAATCTCACAGTATCCACCTAAGCTATTTCCAAGCAAAGTAACGTTTGAAAACTATAGAGAGGCGCTAAACGCAGTTCCATTATTTCGATTTATTTTAAATAGTTTGATTGTTTCAATTTTTGTGACGATTGGTCAAGTTATTACGTCGAGTTTAGCTGCTTATGCCTTTGCGTTTTATGAATTTAAATATAAAAAATTATTATTTTTAATGGTGTTATCCACAATGATGATTCCAACAGAAACAACAATTATCTCAAACTTTTTAACCGTCAGTTCATGGGGATGGACTGATAGTTTACAAGTGCTTATTGTGCCATTTTTAACATCAGCTATGGGAATTTTCTTAATTCGACAGTTTTATTTAACAATTCCTAAAGAACTATCAGAAGCAGCAAAAATTGATGGATGTAGTAATTTAAAATTTTTAATCAAGATTTTACTACCTATTTCAAAGCCAGCTATCGCTTCATTGTCTATCTATACGTTTATTAATACGTGGAATCAATATCTATGGCCATTACTAACGATTAATAATGGGAACAATCGTACCGTTCAAATTGGAATTAGCATGCTTCAATTTGCTGAAGGAAGTAATTATGGGGTTGTCTTAGCAGGAGCTATTTTGATTTTAATTCCATCGATTTTAGTGTTTGTTATCGGGCAACGCTCACTAGTAGAAGGAATGACAGCCGGATCAATTAAAGGATAAGGAGAGAAAAATGATGAGAAAAAAATTATTAACGTTAACTGTACTAGGAACTTCTTTATTAGCGGGATGTAGCAATAAAAATCAAGCCGCAAATGATGTAACTGAATTAACATTTTGGCATTCAATGGGAGGTAAAGGTGGAGAGGCCATAACGGCTTTAGTCGATGCTTTTAATGAATCTCAAGATGAAATTAGAGTGGTAGCAGAGTACCAAGGGGCGTATGATGATGCTGTTAATAAATTGAAAAGTTCAGCGCTTGGAAATGCAGGACCAGATATTATGCAGTTATATGAAATCGGAACGAAATGGATGATTGACAGTGAATATGCGATTCCAATGCAAGATTTCATCGATGAGGAAGGTTATGATGTCTCTCATTTAGAAGAAAATATTTTAGATTATTATACGATTGACGATAAGCTATACTCGATGCCATTTAATACTTCAACACCAATTCTTTATTATAATAAGACAGCCTTTGAAGAAGTTGGATTAAATCCAGAAGTTGCACCGACTAACTTTGATGAAATTTTAGAATATTCAGAAAAGTTAACGAAAAAAAGTGGGAATATCACCGAACGTTATGGTTATGCGATGCAAATTTATGGATGGTTTTTTGAACAATTTTTAATTAAACAACAATTAGATTATGCAAACGAAGGGAATGGACGTAATAATCAGGCAACAGCTGTTACATTTGATACGAATCAAGGGGCATTAAACATTATTAATGGATGGAAAACACTTGTTGATTCAGGGCTAATTGCTAACTTTGGACGAAATGGGGATGCTGTAACGGATAGCTTTGCTTCAGGAAAAGTAGCTATGACGATTGCCTCAACAGCGTCTTTAACGGATATTAAAAGTAAAATTAATGATACCTTTGAATTAGGAACTGCCTATCTCCCTGCCGTTTCAAGTACAGATGAAGGTGGGGTATCTATCGGAGGAGCTTCTTTATGGATTATGGATAAAGGTGACGATGATAAAGCAAAAGCAGCCTTTGAATTTATTAAATTTATGGTATCAGCAGATGTTCAAGCACAATGGGCACAAGCCACAGGATATTTCTCAGTGAATAAAGAGGCATATGAAATTCCAAGTATGGTGGAATATTTAAATAATAATCCAGAATTCCAAACTGCTATTGATCAATTACGTGAACCGAATAATCAATCAGGAGCTTTACTTGGAGTCTTTCCAGAAGCACGTGCTGCGATTGAAGAAAATATTGAAAAAGTATTAAATAATGAGTTATCTGCATCTGAGGCAGTACTAAATTTAACGAAAACAATTAATCAAGCTTTAGAAAAGTACAATAAAGCGAATCATGAATAGGTGGGAATTCAATGAATCAAGCAATCTTTTTTGATGTGGATAACACATTAGTATGTCGTGAGAAAAATAAAATTTATAAAAGTACACTTCAAGCGATTGAAGCTTTAAAAAATAATAAAGTAAAGATTGCTATCGCAACTGGACGCTCATTAGCGATGGTCAAGCAAGAAACTTTTCATCAATTATTTAAAACGATTATTTCTGCTAACGGATCAATCATTACCGTAGATGATAAAGTGATTTATAAACAACCAATGAATCATATAGCTTTACGTCAATTATTAACTGATTTTGAAACTCAAGAGATTCCTTATTGCATTCATTTATTAACAGAGAGTAAAGGAAAAGTAGAAGATCTTTGGATTCAAAAATTTTCAGCGAAATACAATATGCCGTTATCAAGTTTAGACAAAAATCTGTTTGATCGGTTAGATGATTTAGAAGTCTTTCAAATCAATGCTCACATTAAGGATCATCAAATTGAGAGGATGAAAGAAAGATATCCACAGTTTAATTTTGTAAAACTAATTGATGTAGAAGAAGGATACGATGTTTTTAATAAAAACTGTAGCAAAGGAACAGCCATTAAATATATTAAAGAAAATGAAACGAATCAGGCGATGAAATACTATGCATTTGGAGATGGATTTAATGATTTAGAAATGTTTCAAGAGGTTGATTATGCGATTGCTATGGGAAATAGTTGTGAGCCATTAAAAGAATGTGCTCATTATGTGACAGATGCTATTCATGAAGATGGAATTTATAATGCTTTAAGATATTTAAAGCTCATTTAGGAGGTTTATTAATGATTAATTTTGCTCATCGAGGAGCGAGTTCGGATTATCCTGAGAATACGTTACTTGCTTTTAAACAAGCGATCAAACAAGGGGCGACAGGTCTTGAATTAGATGTTCATAAAACAAAAGATCATCAATTAGTGGTGATTCATGATGAAGATGTTGAACGAACATTTTTATCGAGTGGACTGATTAAAGATTTAAATTGGGAGGAGTTAAGAGATTTAAAATGTCGACGAGCCATGTTTACAGACTCGATAGAATGTCAGATGCCACGATTAGAGGAAGTATTAGAATTAGTAAAAGAGCATCAGATCAAGCTTAATATTGAGTTAAAAACTGATATTTTTTCATATCCAGGAATTGAGCAAGATGTCATTCAATTAATTCAGCAGTACAATTTAAAAAATCAGGTCATTATTTCAAGCTTTAATCCTGATTCGATTAAGTTATGTAAAGCAATTGATCCAACCATTAAAGTAGGATTTCTTTACTATGAACCTATCATTAATGTGATAGAGTATGCCAAAGCATTAAATGCAGATGCTATTCATCCTCATTTGCGATTGGTATCAGAAGAGTTAGTTCAAAAAGCACATGAAAATCACTTAGCAGTTAATATTTATACGGTTAACTCACCGAGCTATATGAGAAAGTTAATTGATGCTCAAGTAGATGGAATATTTACAGATTATCCTGCATTGTTGAATGAAGTCATGAAAGAGTATAAATAGAAGCACCTGAGGAGGATAATTAAATGGCGAGTGTATCATTAAAAAATATTTATAAAGTTTATGATAATAATATGACAGCAGTGAATGATTTTAATTTAGAGATAGAAGATAAAGAGTTTATTATCTTTGTAGGACCATCGGGATGTGGAAAATCAACGACATTACGAATGATTGCCGGTCTTGAAGAAATTTCAACAGGTGAATTAGTAATTGGGGATAAAGTAGTAACCGATGTGGAGCCTAAAGACCGAGATATTGCTATGGTTTTTCAAAACTATGCCCTTTATCCACATATGTCAGTTTATGATAATATGGCATTTGCCTTAAAATTAAAAAATGTTTCAAAAGAAGAAATTGATTTGAAAATTAAAGAGGCAGCAAAAATTTTAGATCTTGAACCATTTTTAAATCGTAAACCAAAAGCTTTATCTGGGGGGCAACGACAAAGGGTTGCCCTAGGAAGAGCCATCGTACGAAAACCAAAAGTATTTTTAATGGATGAGCCATTATCTAATTTAGATGCCAAGCTTCGCGTTCAAATGAGAACAGAAATTACGAAGTTACATCAAACTCTAGGCACAACTTTTATCTACGTGACCCATGATCAAACAGAAGCAATGACGATGGGGACTCGAATCGTTGTCATGAATAAAGGGGTTATTCAGCAAGTGGATACACCACAAAACATTTATAATTATCCACAAAATAAATTTGTTGCTAGTTTTATTGGAAGTCCTCAGATGAATTTTATCGATGGAGAAGTCATAAAGGAAAGTCATCAAATTTTTATTTTAGTAGCAAAAGACAAAATTTATATACCTGAAAAACTTGGACAGAAGTTATCAACATTAGGTTATGTCGGAAAAAAGATTACGTTAGGAATTCGACCAGAAGATATTAAAGAAACAGATAGTACGGTAATAGATTCTAAAATTGAAGGAATCATTGAGATGGTTGAATTAATGGGAGCGGAAAGCTATATTCATGTGAAATATAAAGATCAAATCATCATTGTCCGAGTAAATGGAACAACTGAGAAGAAAATCGGGGATCAGATGACGGTGTATCTTAATACTGAACGTGTACATCTTTTTGATATTGAAACAGAGATGCGTATTTAAAAGACATTACTGAGCGGGACACCATATAAAAAAGAGGACTTTATCAAAAGTCCTTTTTTAATTTGAAATGTTTTTATGATAACTTTAGTCAGAAATCGAGTGTATTTGCTAAGAATAACGAGTTATCCACAAAACCAAAAAGTTCCATGTGGAACATTTTTTTAAAATGTGGATAAGTTATGAATAAAAAAATGGATAATTGGGTAATGACTTCTGAGGTAAATGCAAGCAGTAATCCAAATAATAAAAAGCCTAGAGTGACCATTATATGACGCTTTTTATTCATGATTAATAGTGCCATGTATTCACGAATCATAGTATTAGGTAAAAAGTCGCCTGCTGTTTTTGAGCCAATTCCTTGTGCATTTAATCCCACTTGTTTGGTATATAAGCTCGCGCGAAATGTATGATAGTTATTTGTCGCAAAGATCACATGGTAACCATTAGGGCGCTGTTCATCCATCAGATATTTTGAAAATTGCATGTTTTGATAGGTGTTTCGTGAATGAGTTTCAACGAGTGTATCTTCAATTGGAATTTCATGCTCGATGGCATACTGGTGCATAGCGATTCCTTCTGGAATGTCTTCATTTGGTTCCTATCCTCCAAAAAAGAGTAAAATTGGGGGTTTTTGATGAGCTTTTTGTTGATGATAAATTTCAATGGCTTTGTCAATTCGACTAGCAAGTAAAGGAGGGACTTTTTTTCCTATTATCCGCTCCCTAAAATAATTATAAAATCTTGATTAAGTTTCGGCTTTCTAAGCCAAAAAAGAAGAGAAATACTAATAAAGCTTAGAAGATTACAAAGATAATATAAAGCGACGAGACTAAATCCACTTAAAAAGAGATTAATACTATTTGAGATCGGAAGATCGGGATGCATCCATCACCACATGAGGTGGATAATTAGACCAATAGCAACAAAGAATGTTAGTAAGTTAGCAGGTGTTTTACGCTCACGTTTCATCACAATACGGGCGTTAATTAATAAGGCAATAATTAAAATGTAGATGCCAGAAAAGAAAGCAAATAGTCCAAGAATCGAAATGAGAATAAGAATGAATAAAAGTAGAAAGCTATGACTTTTAAAATTGATATACGTGAAACAAAGGAAAGCATTTAATAAAAAAATATTAAATAAAAATCCGTTTAAGAGTCGTCGAGGTTCTTTTTTATAACAATAAAAGAACAATAAAAAAGTGAATAAAGTTAAATTCATAAAGATCATAGGCTCTCTCCTTATTTAGATATCATAGTTATCAGTTTATGTTAGTAAATAGAAGAAATATTCAAAGAGTGTAGATAGATAAATTTTTTCATTGTTTAGTTAAAGTTTTATCGAGGTTTTGTTTAAAAAAGAAAGATATGTTGAAAGATGCATATACTTTAGAAGAAAGGAGTGTGTTTATGATTAAGTTAGTTTTAATTCGCCATGGTGAAAGTGTATGGAACTTAGAAAACAAATTTACTGGCTGGACAGATGTAGAATTATCTGAAAATGGTTTGCGAGAAGCTCGAATGGCAGCAAAGGTTCTACGTGAAAATGGATTAGAATTTGATGTAGCTTATACGTCACGTCTTAAACGTGCGATTCGTACATTGTGGATTATTCTTCATGAGATGGACTTAATGTGGATTCCAGTTTATAAGTCATGGAAGCTAAATGAGCGTCATTATGGGGCATTACAAGGATTAAATAAACAAAAAACAGCTGAAATTTATGGTGAGGAACAAGTCCATAAATGGCGTCGTTTTGTTGATGTGAGACCACCAGAATTAACTAAAGAAGATCCACGTTATCCCGGACATGAATTTAAGTATCATGATTTAAAAGAAGAAGAGTTACCATTAACTGAAAATTTAGCTGATACTGAAAAACGTGTCTTAGAGGATTGGAATGAACAGATTGTTCCAGATTTATTAGCAGGAAAACGAGTGATTATAGCAGCACATGGTAACACATTAAGAGCGTTAGTGAAGTATTTAGATAATATTTCTAGTGATGGGATTGCTGATTTAAATATTCCTACTGGAACACCTCTTGTGTATGAGTTAGATGATGAGCTAAAACCGATTCGCCATTATTATTTATCGTTAGATGGAACGATTCCTAAGGGAGATATTCCTGAACATGTCGTTTAAAGAAAGTATCCACAAGCTATCAAAATAAGAGGCTTTTACTAAAGTGATGAGATAAAAGATCCGAAGAGAGTTGAATGTGGATAAATCAAATCTCAATAACATTGCGAAATTTGTAGAACAATATCGATTTATACAAAAAACACCTCAAAAAGAGGTGTTTTTAATTATTCAAAGAAGTCTTCAAATTCTTCATCTTCAAGTTCATTTAGGCGTTTTATTTCGTCTGATTTAGCTTTTTGTTGAGCAACTTTTTTCATAATATGAGTTGCTCCCATCCCAATTCCAACAACTGTCCCAGTGATTAAAAGAGCAGCTAAACCACGCTTTTTAATTTTTTGATTTTTCATTTCCATTCTTCAGCACTCCTAATAATGAAATTTAGTAATACTATGTCTTCATTATAACCGATTTTGTTGAATATTGATATTATATAGCAAAATTTATTTTATTATTAAGATGATTTAATTCAATAGATAAAAGAGATGATGAGACAATATGAATAATAATAGGAGGATCTTACGAGGTTAAAAAACAATATAAATTTAAAAAATCAGCTTTCTTTAAAAGTTAGCTGATTTTTATTTTTCGTTTCTTCTCTTATTTCTTTCTTCCCCTTTTTATTAGCCCTCTTATTTTATCTCATTTTATACTATTTGAAATCTATCCTATGCTACTGGTAATCTTTCTGCTACTTCCTTCTCTTTTATATATTTCTGCTTCTTCTCTTTTTTCTTACTTTTTTCTGTTTTGGAATCAATTTTCGATCCTTTTCTTATAAATCCTTCATTTTTAACACTATTATAAAACATTAAATTAAGTATTTTTAAACATTTTTCGCGTTCTTTTTCCAGTTCTTTTTCTCCACCTGCTTGACTCTATAAAACAAAATTATAGATTAATTCTATATATTTAAAATAACATGTATTTAAATTGTTCTGTTGTTTTGGGAAATAATTTAGGTGTTTTTTTCTTTTATGATACCTAATGTGCGTTGAAAAAAATGTTAGATTATAAAAGAGAGATTCGACATCTTTAGAAGTTCATTTAGATTACATAAAGGAGTGGAATTTATTAAATAATAAGAGAGAAGGAATAAATAAGGCGGTGTAAAGATGAATATGATTAAGAAAATGTTGATTTTAGCGACATCGATCCTTTTATTGACTTACTCAGTTCAAGCAGCTGATGAACCGAATCTAAAAGAAATTGATTATTTAAAAAAGATTGATTTAATCCATCTTGAATTGAAAGATTCATTGGTGATTACTGAAAAAACAGGAGATTTAAATATTGATTTTTTAAATCAAACGATTCACTATGAAAGGGCACTGATTGCATTAACTAAAAATGAGCTCCAATATGGTGAACGAAAAGAACTTAAAGAACCGATTAATGAACTAATCAATCACTTTAAGCTAAATTTAAAGAAGATTAGTAAAGTTCAAAAACAAATTAGTGAAAATCCTGTTTTTGATGAAGCTAAAGAAGCAAGTTACTTAGCTAGTTATGAGGAAATTCATCAACAGATTTTAAATGAATTAAAGAGTGAAGGTACGGATCCAACGGTGTTGATTGGGAATAGTATTGACAATGATTTTTTAAGTCGATTATTAAAGCAATGTGATGTTTTTATTGTTTTTGTAAACAATTTATTGTCACAAACGCAAAATGCTGAAGTTACTGAGTTAGCAAATGATTTAATTAAAAGTGCAGAGGAATTAAAAGCGACTACTTCAAAACTGATAGAAGAAATAAACCAATAGAAAAGGAGACTAATCGTTTAGTCTCCTATTTTTGTTTGAATGAAATAATCGTGTTTAATTGTTGATTGACGCTAAGATTTGTTCCATCACTTCTTATAGTGACTTGACCATCACTCGTCATAAGGGTGTTAACTTGATTTTGAGCTAATAATTCAAGTACTTGTATGTCTGGGTATTCTTCTTCTGAACAAGTAATCACTCCATAAGTAGGAGAAGTGGTTTTTAAAAGAGTATCAAGATAATCGCTATATCTTCCGTGATGAGGAAGTTTTAGCAGTGTATAGTGCTGAGGGTGAGTGCTTAAAAATTCACTTAAACGAATGGCTTCAGCATCTCCTGTAAATAAGAAACTATGATCGCCATATGAGACGGATGTAATAAGTGAATAGTTATTTGACTGTTCATATTCTTCTTGAAGTGGCGTGTGTATCGTAAAAGTTGCCTCATTAAGTTCGAACGTTAAGTCATTGGTCAGATAATGAGTGGTTAAATGATGGGTATCTAAAGCTTTTTTATATTCGTTGTATTGTTTTGTATCGCGCGTGTAATTTGGTTGAATGACTTCGTTAACTGTAATATGGTCCATAATTACGTCGCTACCACCAATATGGTCTTTATCTAAGTGAGAGATAATCAGGTAATCAATCACATCAATATCTTCATTATTTAAAAAATCAATAATTTTTTGCCCATTTTCATCAAGTCCTGTATCAATCATGACCGTTTTATCCTTAATTTCAATAATAATACAATCAGATTTCCCTGTTTCAAGGATCGTAATTTCTAGAGGTGCTTGGCTTAAATCAATCGTTTGAGGAAGGGGATTTTCTTTGTTAGACATGCCAGAGTGGCAGGCGGTTAAAAGTATTAAATTGAATAAAAGAAGGAATTTAAAATGTCGTTTTGGTGAAGATATTTTTTTCATAAACAAACTCCATTCTATTAGCAACATTGAAATCGATAGCGTTTAAATTTAGCATAGCATAAAGTAATTAAAATCTCGGTAGTATTCGTATATAAAAAAAGTAGAAATTCATTGAAAACTACTGAATCTCTCTTAGTTTTTCATAAATTTTTGAAAAATATAGATGATTACAAAAAATATAGAGAAAAAATTAAAAAAACGCACCCACTTTTCTTAGGATACTAGTAGTTTGATGATGTGATTAGAGTTTTTAAAAAGAGATTAGAAATAAATGGGGTGATTGAAATAATTTACGATACAGGGAGGGGATTAATTTGATTAATGAGGTTAATTAAGAAATGTATATTGCAACTTACGATGGTTTTTCTTTGTTAGATTGCTATAAATTTAATCAAGTTAGGCTCCCTAATATATAGATTTTTCAAATAAGATTTGAAGTGATTTTTTGTTTATTAATTTAAAACTATTTACTTACTAGTATTAAACTTAAAAATTAAGGTATTTAATTAGATAAAAACAGGTAAAAATGTATATTGACGACTAGAGGATGAAAAATAATAGAGTGTGATAAGCAATGAAGAGATAAGTGTAATTTTATAAAAAAGGTTTATGGTTGATAATCATTCTCATGAATTATTTGAGGGTAGTAGGATGTGATTCGTATAGAAACATTAAAAGTGAATGATTTAATAGTTGGTTATGATAAAAAAATTATTTTGAATCAGATTAATGTCTCCATTCCAAAAGGAAAGATTACTGTCTTGATAGGAAGTAATGGTTGTGGAAAGTCAACCCTTCTTAAAACAATGGCTCGTTTACTAAAGCCTATTCAAGGCGATACTTATTTGAATGATCAATTAATGAGAGAAATGGATTCAAAAAAAATTGCTCGGACGCTTTCTGTTTTACCTCAAACTCCAGTCGCTCCTGAGGCAATGACTGTGCTTGAACTCGTCCGCCAAGGACGTTACCCGTATAAGAAAATGTTTAAATCATACGATCAAGAAGATGAACAAGCGGTCTTAAATGCATTAAAAGCAACGAATACCTATGAGTTGCGTGATCGTGAAGTACAAGATTTATCGGGTGGTCAACGCCAACGCGTTTGGATTGCAATGGTATTAGCACAAGATACAGAAGTTATTTTTTTAGACGAACCTACTACGTATTTAGATTTAGCTCATCAAATTGATATTCTAGATTTATTACAAATATTAAATGAAGATCAAGGAAAGACAATCGTAATGGTGTTACATGATTTAAATTTAGCAGCACGATATGCAGACTATTTCGTCGTTGTAGCTAATCAAAAAATTTATTCATCTGGAGCTCCTGAGGAAGTCATGACGAAGCAGATGCTTGAGGACGTCTTTAGTTTAAAAGCAGAAATTGAAAGAGATCACTTAACAGGTACTCCTATTTGTGTGCCTTATTCAAGAAGAAAAAAGAAAACTAAAGGAGATTTATTATGAAATTGAAACATTTATTATTAGCAGGATTGATTACTTTAGGATTTTCGCTCACTGGATGTTCAAGTCCATCAAAATCAGATAATGAAACTCCCTCAACAGAACAATCAGCTGACCAAAATCAAGAGACAAGAAAAGTGACTGTTGCTGATGTTGAGTATGAAGTTCCCGCTAACCCACAACGTGTGATTGCTTATGAAGGGTATGTTGGAAGTGCTATTGCTTTAGATGTACCAGTCATTGGAACAGTTATGCGTGAAGGTTATGATTATTCTTATTTAGGTGATTTAACCGGAATTGAAAACGTGGGTGCTCCTATTTCCGTGGAAAAGGCATTAGAATTAAATCCAGATTTAATTGTTACGTATGATGATTCAAACTTAGACCAATTAAAACAAATTGCACCTGTTGTTTATATTCCTTATGGATATGCAGGATCAGTTCAAGAAGAAATTCGCTTATTAGGAGATGTTTTTAATAAACAAGAAGAAGCCGAAGAATGGATTCGTGCATTTGATGAAGAAGCGAGAGCTGCTCGTGAACGACTAGCAGGTGTCATTCCAGAAGATGCAACATTTGGACTTTATGAAACATCAGGAAAAACATTATATGTTTATGGAGATAATTTCGGACGTGGTGGACAAGCGTTATATAATGCTTTAGCGTTAAAAGCACCAGAAAAAATTGTTGAAGATGTGATTAACGGGGATCAATGGATGGAAATTTCATTAGAAGTTTTACCTGAATACGCAGCTGATTATATGTTTATTACACAATATATGCCTGAATCAGGAAGCACTCAAACGATTGAAGACTTAGTTGCACAAAATCCAATATGGGGAACACTCGATGCTTTTAAAAATAATCAAGTCTTTATGAATGATTTCAATGTATTTGTTCACTTTGATCCAATGGCGGTTCGCTATCAAATGAATTTAATTGTGGATATGTTATTAGAACGTGCAGAAGAAAATGCAGCTAAATAATGAATTTTGATTTGATTAGAGTATGTAAAGAAATTTACTTTACATACTCTTTATGTGTTTAAGGAGGAACTAGCTTGGAGGTTAAAAAAGAGCGTCGACGATTACTAGTTATCATGTTCTTACTTGCGATTTTAATTGTTATTAGCGTCGCCCTCTCAGTGTCATTTGGGGCAGCAAACATTAATTTCTTTGAGATTTGGCAGGCTATTTTATCCCCAGACTTAACGTTGACTAATCATGCCGTCATTCATAATGTTCGATTACCACGTGTTCTGGCTAGCCTTTTAGTCGGTGCCTGCTTTGCAGTTTCAGGTGCTATCATGCAAGGAATTACACGAAATCCACTTGCTGATTCAGGAATTTTAGGTATTAATGGTGGCGCAACGTTAGCGATTGCCCTATGTTTTGCTTTTGGTCGTGGAATGGCCTATAACCAATTATTGATGATGTCATTTATCGGGGCTGCTTTAGCTGCCATCGTTGTATTTGGTATTAGCTCGACTGCTAAAGGCGGATCAACGACCTTTCGTTTGACGCTAGCTGGAGCTGTGATTTCAGCATTACTTGTTTCTTTAAGTCAAGGTGTAGCATTGTATTTTAATTTAAGTCAAGATTTAGCTTATTGGTCAGCTGGTGGAATGGCCGGCATTACATGGCCACAATTAGTTATCAGTGCTCCAATTATTTTAGTAACATTACTAGCTTCATTTATTTTAGCTCCCTACATCACGATTTTAAATTTAGGTGATGAGGTAGCGACTAGTCTTGGCCAACGAACAGTTTTTATTCGTTTGTTTAGTATTTTAATCATCTTGACATTAGCAGGAATTGCTGTGTCATTAGCAGGGAATGTTGCTTATGTTGGATTAATTGTTCCTCATATCGTCAAGCTTTTAGTAGGAGGAAAGTATCAATCGATTATTCCGATTTCAGCTTTATTTGGGGGGTGGTTTTTGTTAATTGCTGACTTAGCTGCTCGATTAATCAACGCGCCACAAGAAACACCCCTTGGAGCTTTAACAGCCTTGATTGGAGTTCCGTTCTTTATTTATTTAATTAAAACGAGAGGAAGGGATGTCTCATGAGTAACTTAACTCCGAAAAAACAACTGTTTCGTTTAGGGATAATCCTTGTTCTTATTGCTTTAATTGGACTTGCCATCTTAATGAGTTTAAGTACAGGTTATTCTAATGTGACGTTTTCAGATGTGAGTCGCATTCTTTTAGGTGGTGGGAGTGCAAAAGAAAATTTGATTTTATATCAGTTTCGTCTTCCACGTCTTGTGATGGCAATCCTTGTTGGAATGGGGTTAGCAGCTTCAGGATGTCTTTTACAAAGCATATCTCGTAATGATCTAGCTGACCCAGGCATTTTAGGAATTAATGTAGGGGCTGGAATAATGGTGGTTCTTGTTTATAAATATCTTCCCTTCATTTCTGTGCACTATCCATTTGCCTTACCTATTGCCTCCTTTTTTGGCGCATTTGGGGTTGCTTTATTAATTTGTTGGTTGTCTTTTAATCGCTATCAAGGATTTAGTCCAATGAAGATGATATTAATGGGGATTGCTATTTCAGCAGCGGGAAATGCCTTTATTTTAGTGACTTCTTTAAAACTTGATCGGGCGACATATGTTTCATTTAGCACATGGAATATTGGAAATATAGGCGGGACGACTTGGGATAAAATTCTCATTTTATTACCATGGATTCTCATTTTATTGCCCCTTGCCTTTTTTAAATCGAAAGAATTAAATACGTTAGCGTTAGGAAAAGATTTGGCCACAAGTCTTGGAGTGAATGTTGGAAAGCAACAAATTATTTTATTGATGATTGCTGTCGCATTAGCCGCAGCAAGCGTCTCAGTAGCGGGAGCTATCGGATTTATTGGACTGATTGCCCCTCATATTGCGAGACGATTGGTCGGTGCTAGTCATGAGTTTTTACTACCTACTACTATTTTAGTAGGCGCATTAATTGTGATAGTTTCTGATACATTGGCACGTACGATCTTTTCGCCTTCAGAGCTTCCTGTTGGAATTGTAATAACAGTGGTGGGAGCCCCATATTTTTTATGCTTATTAAGAAAAAATAAAAATTAAAAAGGGGCTACTCGAAAATATATATAGAAACAGATATGTATTTCATATTTTTATAACAGACTTGGTTGAGGAGCCGCTTTAATACTAAGACAGACTATAGTCCAGCTAAAAGTTTTCCGATATGAAAAACTTATCTGGACTTATATATAAGTCCAGATAAATTTTCTTCGAAAATGGTAGGTGACCCATTCCCTAGCAAAGGAGGAGTAGATTTCTTTCATAAATCGCTAGGTGACCCATTCCCTAGCAAAGGAGGAGTAGATTTCTTTCATAAATCGCTAGG
>JAUMTV010000313.1 GCA_030531025.1 Turicibacter sp. | reverse complement strand
TCATTCACTGTTAAGATCTTCATTAAGATTTCCTCCTCATCATAAAACCCCCTATCCTTATAGAAAGAATAGAGGTTCAGTTAATGATTAATATTGATTAATGAATATCAATGAATATTAATATTCATTAATCATCTCATTGTTTATATTTCCTTAGATGCCATTCACTTGCTACGGTTGGTGCTAATGGATGGCGAGAAACGTTACAATGTTTATCTGTTAAAAAATATATCTTATCTTCAAATGGTTTAAGTTTTTGTAAGAGTTCACTCGCTCTATCATCTGCTTTTTTATACGTTTCTATGATACTTCCATAGGCTAAAATGATGGTATCTGTTTTACTACATGAACGGATAATATAGCCATCATTAATCTCTGTATCCACTAGTTCATCCTCATTCCCCTTAAAGCTTAATTTAGGGGCGACTAAAGAATATAAGTTAACAATATCAACATAACCGTATCCATTGCGATGTAGGTTATTGATCACCCGAACTGTCGTGAGATCAAGGTCATATGGATCATTCGTATTAGGTTGAATCATAATGACAACTGCTTTTTTTCTCTCCTTATCCCACTCCTTTCTTAAAATATAACGATGTGTATAATCATCATTAAATACTGCTTCTGAACGTATACTTCCTCTTCTTTCAACCACTGACATCGCTATCATCATCCCTTCTATATCATGATATATTCCTGTTACAAATTACTTTTTACTGACTCTAATCATCATCTCCTTATACATAAACCATGATGACACTATAAGCATCTTCTACTGGTATGAGCCTAACATAGTAATTCACCTCTTTTCCTTGTACATAGTAAGTACATTCATGTTGATATGAGTCACCCATGCACAAATCAATGACTGATGAAAGATCCTTCAATAGCTCAAACATGATGTCATTAATTTCTTCCTGTAAGGTAGGGATGCTTATTTCGTTATCCGTACATAGAATTTGAAACGTATCAGTAGGAAACCATTGATTACTTATCCTCCCATCGAACCAATCAATCCTCATTACGCCTAATTTTTCTTCATTTGTAAGAGTTACTTCTTCACATTCCTGTAAGGGTACTAATTGCAACATCGGTTATTGCTCCTCTCCTATAAAATAAAAAATCCTAGATAGATTGATGGTCTATCTAGGATCATTTTGTTTTGTATTATTTGATTATCTGAAATTCCGTGTGAACTAAATCTGATGAATCTAAGATGATTTCTCCGTCAAGATATTACCTTCTAACAGATTCGGCTGCAT
>JAUMTV010000312.1 GCA_030531025.1 Turicibacter sp. | reverse complement strand
GCTGAATCAGTCAGCCCTTGTTTGATAAACGTAATATATCATGTTTGTCGATATTTATCAAATAAATTAAATAAGGGTCTGATGAGTTCACACGTGACAAAGTGTGTAGGAATAGACATTGATGTAGTTAACTCAAGCTACGAGCATGTCAGTAAAAATTGAGTCGTCAGTATGTAGAAAAGGCAGATCTACATACTATCGTCAATTGGTGCCTACGACCAAGCCAAAAACGGTAGGGGAGGGTGTCTGGTCGCTTAAAGCGAGGGACACACTTTAACTCGATTAGTAATCAATCGCAAAAGACGGTGAAGTCAAAAGACGTCTAAAAAAAACGACTATAAAAGTAAGATTGATTGGGTGGTGTTAATCGACGCTGACCACCAGAAAAAAACTCAAAGTGCGCAGAATATTGGTCACGCTTTATTAACGACTAATCGAGTTGTTTGGACAGACTAAACGTAAAAAAGTGTGTGGAATAACCACTATTGTTATTTCAATTTTCTTTAAAAATAAGGGGAGGGAACTGCCCACGCCAGTGGCAGTTTCGGGGCTAAAACATGAAAAGGAAAGTGATAAAAATGAACACATACGGATACATGGTATTTGATGTAGAAACAGCATTGAAAGATTGGGAAGTAGGATTTGGATTAGAAAAAGGTTACAACGAAAAAGAAGGATGTTTTGAGTTTGAAGCAATCGTTTTGAATGATAAACGTACTTATGAACCACGCACAAAAAAAGACGGTACGACATTTATACCGTCATCGAATGATTTGGAAAAATTTATTGTGAGAGTGGATGAACAGCCGAAAGATTTTAAAAAGTTTGAGAAAATCTCACTGGTTGATGTTTACGATAGTTTTCTAATTGGTGTGAAAACATATAGTCCAACTCCTGTCATTGCTTGCGAAAAAATTATTAAAGCTTAATTGCTCACTGATATTGTCTACCACCGAGTCTCGACGCGCTTGCGTGGTCGTAGCGATGGTGGTGGGCGCGCGAATGCGCGCAAATGATTCGGAATTAAAAATTTTATACATGGCTTTCAAGCCTGTCATTTTGCGACTTTTGGGCTTGTTATAAAGTCGCAAAATAAAAAAATAATATACAAAGACTTTGTACAAAGCCTATCAAATCAAAGAGGTAGGTGTAGAAAATTGAGCACTAAAAACAAGCGATGTACAAATTTTATGTACGTTCAACAACTTAAGTATTTGAATTTAGAAATAGATGAGTTGAAAGAAAGATGTATTAATGATGTTGATG
>JAUMTV010000311.1 GCA_030531025.1 Turicibacter sp. | reverse complement strand
TTCCATCACCTATAGATCCACCACCAGGATGTAGATTTAAAGGTAGATGTAAAGAGGCAATGAAGGTTTGTGGTGAAGTTAATCCAGAGCTTAGAGAAGTTGAACCAGGACACTTTGTTGCATGTCATTTATACAAATAATTTATTTATATTAATCAAAGTTAGATTTTAGTTATCAATTGCAAAAGGCAATTTAGATAAAAAAATAAGGGGGAAAATTAAAATGAAAAGTTCAAAACTAAAGAAGTTATGTGCAGTTGTTTTAGCTGCAACATTAGCTACTTCTTTATTCATTGGTTGTGGTGATAAATCAACTAGTAATGGAAGTAGCTCAGGATCAAATCAAAACTTAGTATTCAATTTAGGAGAAGATCCAGAAACAATGGATCCAACATTAAACAATTCATCAGGAGCAGGAACAATGATTTTAAATGCTTTTGAAGGTTTAATGGTACTTGATGAAAATGATAAACCTACAGAAGGTGCAGCTGAAAGCTATGAAATTTCAGAAGATGGATTAGTGTATACTTTCAAATTAAGACAAGATGGTAAATGGAGTGATGGAGAACCTGTAGTAGCTGATAACTTTAAATACTCTTGGTTAAGAGCATTAGATAAGGCTACTGCTGCAGAATATGCTTATCAATTATTCTATATTAAAAATGCAGAAAAATTCTACAATGGAGAAGTTTCAGCTGAAGAAGTTGGAATTAAAGTAGTAGATGAGTACACATTAGAAGTAACTTTAGAAGCTCCAACAGAATATTTCTTACAATTATGTGCATTTACAACATATGTTCCTTTAAGAGAAGATATAATTTCTGCTGATCCAGAAGGATGGGCAACTAAACCAGAAACTTATGTTTCTAATGGTGCATTTAAATTAGTTCAATGGGATATGAAAGATCAATTAGTTTTCGAGAAAAATGAAAATTATTGGGATAAAGACAGTGTTAAATTAGATACTTTAACATTTAAATTAGTTACTGATGATACTACTGCATATTCTGAATTAAAAGCAGGAAACTTTGACATGGTTAACTCTGTGCCAACAAATGAAATTGAACCAGGTATAGCAGAAGGATTAGTTCATGTTAATCCTAAATTAGGTAACTATTACTTTGCTATCAATGTTGGTAAACAAGATACATTAAACGAAGATGTTAAAAAAGCATTAAATAACAAATTAGTTAGACAAGCATTAAATCTTGCTATTGATAGACAAGAAATAATTGATAATGTTGGTAAAGCAGAACAAGTTCCTGCA
>JAUMTV010000042.1:20521-25883 GCA_030531025.1 Turicibacter sp. | reverse complement strand
ATGGGTATACTTCCATACAAAAAACTCAGAAGTAAAATTATTTCACCTCTGAGTTTCAATTAAATTTATATATATTTATTTTTCAAGATTACTTTTGAAATCTATTATTATCAATTCTTACTTTTTATTTAATTAAACTACTACAGTTAATAATTTTTCATTATAATCTGTTTTCTTTTTATCAGTTTCAACAACATCTAGATAACTATCAGCATTAGTTACTATTACAGGCGTTACTGTTGAGAAACCAGCCTTATTTATTTCATTAATATCAAACTCTAATAATAATTGACCCTTAGAAATAATTTTAACTGCATTTAATTCTAAAAAGTTAAGACCTTATAATCTTCAAATAACTTAAATCCCTCTATTAAATCTTTAGTAACTATTATTTCATTCTTATTAGTAACCATTATTCCACTTATATTATGCTTTTTCATAAATTCATAAGCTTTATCTTTTCCCATTATAAATAGCGGAGTTGAAAGCACATCCCCATCTATAGATTCATCACTTACTATAGTCATTGACTTTAAATCTGATTTAATAGGATATCCAGTTTTGGTATTTAATATATGACAATATAATTCTCCATTATACATAAATGCTCTTTCATAACTGCCAGATGTGACTATAGATTTATTTTCAACTTCAACAGAACAAATAACCTTTTGGCTATGCTTTTTAGGCTCAAATATTCCCACACTCCATAAATCATATTCACTTTTTCCCCCTAAAACTTTTATATTGCCGCCTATATTTATTATTGCTGAATTTATATTATTCTTCTTATAAAATTCTATTATTTTATCTGCAATGTATCCTTTTGCAATACCTCCTAAATCAATTTTTTGATTTTCTCTTAATAACATAACTGATAAATTACTGTCATTTAATATAACATCTTCATAATCAACCAAGTTAAGCAATTCTTTGACTATATTATGGCTCAAAATTCTAGGATTTTCACTATTAATTGCCCACTCTTTAACTAAAGGAGCAATAGTTATATCAAATATACCATTAGTTAATTTAGAGTAATATGCTGACTTTTTCAATATTTCAAATGTATCAAAGGAAACTTTGGTAAACCCCTTAGCTGAATTTCTATTTATTTTACTTATTTCACTATTTTCCTTAAAGAAACTTAACTTTTCTTCAAATTCATACATAATTAAAGTTGCATTTTCAGCTATTTCCTTTATTTTAAATAATATATCTTCTTTTTCATTATTATCATATCCTATTTTTTGATAAACTCTTGTATTAAATATAAAATCTTCTTTTTCTAAAAACTCTTTCATATAACTATATCTCCTATATATGAACTTATCTAAACTATCTTCTTCATTATTTCTTTAAAATAATTTCAATCTAATTAATATTTGCTTTTCTATGCACCTATATAATAAAGTAAGAGCTAAAAGTACTATATTTATACTCTTAACTCTTACTTGTTAACACTTAACTAAATTAAGCTTTGCTTAATGCATTGCTTACTGCATTAATTATTCCATTGCTAGTATATGTTGCACCTGAAACTACATCTACACTAGTACTTTGATTTGATATTATTTTAGTTGGTATCTCCTCTATAGCCCTATCACAAATCCCTGGTGTTTCATTATGACTAGTAACAGTAATACTTGTTATTATATCATTAGAAATTTGTACACTAACTTGTAATGTACCTGCAAATCCTGATGCTGACCCTGAGTACGTACCATCTTTATATTTTGATGTACTTTCTATATTATCATTTGCTGTTGAGTCTTGAGTGCTATTACTTACATTACCCTTTACTTCCTCAACTACATTGCTTCCTGTTTCTGAATTACTTCCAGCTACTGTATTGCTAGAACTATTATTCACTGTTGTGTTTTGTGAATTACTACTAGATACTCCTACTTCAGAAGTACTTGTATTAGAGTTTATATTGTTATTACTAGTATTAGATGAAGTATCATTATTAGCTATAACAACTTCATCATTGGAATCTTCAGCTGTTTCTTCAACTTCATTTACAATACTATCATCAGTATTTTCAACTTCCTCTATACCTTCTTCAACAACTTCTTCCTCTATCTCATTATTAACTTCTTCTAAATTATTTTTTATATCATCACTAGCTTGTTCTTTTGTTTTGTCTAGTAATAAGCTTGCACCTATTGAACTTACTATAACTCCACAAACTGCCACTGCTAAAATCTTATTCTTACTATTTTTCATTTTGCCTCTCCCTCTTTATAACTTTAATGGTACAAAGAATGTTTCTTTTTCTATTTCACTTATAAACCCACCAATGTTATATACATTATTAAGCAAACTCATGTTTATTACCTTATTTGCATTTCCGCTTGCAATAACTTGTCCAGATTTCATTACTATAACATTATCACTATATTTTATAGCTTGATTAATATCATGTAATACCATAACAACAGTTAAATCTTCTTCATCATTTAACTCCTTAACAAGCTCTAATATTTCAATTTGATGATAAATATCTAAATATGTTGTGTGTTCATCTAAAAATAAAATTTCACTTTTCTGTGCTAATGACATTGCTATAAAAGCCCTTTGCCTTTCACCTCCAGACATCCCCATAACAGCTTTATCTTTTAAATTTTCAAGACCAGTTCTTTTTATAGCCCATTCAATAATTTCATCATCACTTTCATTATTTCCTTGGAAATACTTTTTATGAGGTATTCTGCCATAAGCCACCAATTCTTTAACAGTAATATCGCTAGGAACTGTATTTTGCTGATGAACTATGGCAATTTCTCTAGCTAACTCCTTTTGCTTTAAAGAATTTATAGATTTCCCATTAATACTTACTTCTCCAGAAGTAGGTTTATTTAATCCTGCAAATATACTTAATAACGTAGATTTACCACTACCATTAGGTCCTAATATAGTTGTTATTTTTCCCTTTTCTATTTCCACATTTAACTTAGTAATAAAGCTTTTATCTTTATCATAAGAGAAGCATAAGTCTTTTGCCTTTATCATTACTTTAAGTCACTCCTTCTTAAAAGGTATAAGAAAAATGGTGCTCCCAATATAGCAGTTACTACTCCTACTGGTATTTCATTAGGTCTCATAGCCATTCTTCCAACAGTATCAGCAAACAATACTAAGAATCCTCCTACTATTCCACTACAAGGAATTAAATACTTATGATCAGATCCTATAATAATTCTGCAAACATGAGGAACAACTAATCCAACGAAGGATATAATACCTGCAATTGCAGTTGATATACTTGCTAAAAATACGGCTACAGCAGTAACTATTATCATATATAAATCAGAGTTAAAACCTAAGCTTCTTGCATTTTTACTACCAAGAGCTAATATATTACAAACCTTACTTAATAATAATGCTGCAACTATTCCTACAACAGAATAAATTAATAGTATATGCACATTGCTCCAATTAACAGTTGCTAGGCTTCCCATCATCCACTTTTGAATATTACTTGCTCCAAGCCCTGCACTAACAGTAATCATAGATGAAAATCCACCTAATAATGCATTACATGCTGCACCTGCTAATACAATTCTTATTGGAGATAACCCATTTTTATATGCCATAAAATAAATAATCACACAGCATACTAATCCACCAAAAAAACCAAATATAGGTCTTAAATTAGTTATGCTTGGTATAAATACCATAAAGAAAACTGTAACTACACATGCTCCTGAAGATATACCCGTTATATATGGATCCGCTAGTGGATTCCTTATTACAGATTGTAATAAAACTCCTGCTATTGCTAAGTTTGCTCCAACTAATACAGCTATTATAACTCTCGGCATTCTTAAATCTTTAATAATTCCTATATTACCCTCTGATTGTCCTGAAAATAATACACTTATAAGCTCTTTAAATGTTATATTTACACTACCTAATTTTAATGAAACTAGTATAGTTGCTAATAACACCATTAAGGCTATTACTATAAATGATACTTTAAATTTTTTATCTGAAACTCTCATAATTATTCTCCACTACCATGAACTATATCACTTAGCATCTCTAATCCTTCAATAACCTTAAGGTTTGCACTCATTCCAAAATACTCATTATCTAAGTAAATTACATTTCCCTCTTTTACAGCATTTATATTTTGCCATGCAGAATCACTTGCCATTTCTGCTTCTAATGCTGCTTTTGTTTCTTCTGGTAAAGCATGTACCATAACTAAAATCTTTTCTGGATTAAGCATAGCTAAATCTTCTTTATTATAAGTTATAAATGCTGTACTACTATCTTCAATTATGTTTTTCCCACCAACAAGTTCAACTAAACTTCCAACATAAGATTTTGAGGTTGCTATCATTGTTGAACCTGGTGCTGCAAATAAAACTAAAACTTCTGGATTATCTAAATTATCAGCTTTTTCTTTAACTTCTAATTCCTTTGATTCTATTTGTTCTAATAAATCCTTAGCTTCATCATTTTTATCAAATTTTTCTCCTAAAGTAGTTATTGCTTCTTTTAACCCATCTAAACTTTCTAAAGAAACAAATTCACTTGGAATATTGTTTTCTGTAAATAAATTCATATAATCAGACCCTAAAGTATCTACTGATACTACCATTGTTGGATTTAATGATTTAATTATTTCTAAATCTGGACTCATTGGATTTCCAACTTCAACTACATCTTTAGTGCTTCCTGGCAATTCATAAGATGTGCTTGGTACTCCTGAAACCTTAACTCCTAACGCGTCTAATATTTCTGTTACTGCAACTGATGTTGCAACGACTATCTCTTCCCCGTTACCTACTGCAACAGTTTTATCTTCACTACTTTCAGAACTACAACTTACTAATCCTAAAGTCATAATCCCTGCTGCTATAATAGATTTAATTCTTTTATATTTCATAATATATAACCTTCCTACAACTTCTTTTCAATAATTTATTACTTCTTTTTTGCTTTTACAATAACTATTGCTCCAATTGCAACTATAACAACAACCCCTGCTATAATTAAAGTAATATTATTATTATTTTTTTCATCTTTAGCTACTACTGCTAAAGTTTCTTCTTCTACTGAAACTTCTTCATCTTCTGCTGGGATTTCTTCAACTTCTTCTATTGCCTCTACTAAAGTTAAAGTTTCCATCTTAGGTATAACCTTAAACTCAACATCTCTTTCCATAGGACCAACATAAATAAGAGCATCCATATCTGCATCTACTTTATCAACTTCAACCTTTAACTTAACAGTACCTTCTTCATTACTCTCTTCTACTATTTCAACAAGTACCTCTTCTCCATTAACTTTCATTCTATAATTTTCCATATAATCACTACCTGAAAAACCAATAGTATAAATTATATGT